>CAIJLM010000636.1 GCA_903821495.1 uncultured Chthonomonas sp.
AGTCTCGCCTTTAATAGTTTGTAGTTCCCTGTAAGCGCTTGCCATTGGGGAATCATCCGCCTTAATGTTGCGTGAAGTCCGCCTTCTCCGTCGTAGCGCGCTTTTTGTTGGTCTGGACGTACGTCGCGAGTTGGTTCAGTAGCCGCTTTTGTTGCGCCAGTTCCGCTTTGATAGAGGCGTTTTCCGCCGCCATCGTGGAGACTTTCGCGCTCAAAGCATCGTTTTTCGCGTTCAGCGCCGCTACTCCCGACATATGCGAGGATTTAACCTCCGAGATTTCGCGACGTGATTTCTGTAGTTCGTTCAGTATCATGGGGGTTAGTAGGTGATAGTAGACGGTGAACGGTTTGCCCTGCTTGTCGTACTGCACGAGGTCGGGAAACACCTTCGCCACCTCTTCGGCGATAAGCCCGTACTGGAGAGGATGAGCGCCTTTCTCGTCGCTTTGCTTGTACCTGAAGGTTACGGGGCGGAGTTGGAGCAGTCTGTCGCTCACGCTTCCCATATTCCTGATGTCGTTCTTGAAGCGGCGCGAGGAGGTGACGGTTCCGAGTTGACCGTTTGCGTTGATATAGACGGCTACGCCCCCGCTTGCGGTGACGCCGCTCACGCCAGCGAGATAGGTTGTCCTCTGCACTCCCGCCGTACCGATACGGATAACGGCGTTATCGTTCGCAGTTCCCGTATTGGCTATCATAAGGTTGTTATTTCCTGTCGTGAGCGCGTTGCCCGCCTGATAGCCTATCGCGATATTGTTGCTACCCGTCGCGCTAGCGAACAGGGCTTGAGCGCCCACTGCGACATTGTTGTTTCCAATCGTGTTCAAAAATAGCGCGTTCGCTCCGCTTGCGATATTATTGGCTCCGGTTGTGTTGTAGTAGAGCGCGTCGTCGCCATGCGCGATATTGAAGTCGCCCGTAGTGTTTTTGACGAGGGACTGGTATCCTATAGCGATGTTGCCGCCGCCTGTGGTGTTGGATTGAAGCGCGATATAGCCATTGGCGATATTGCTCCCGCCCGTTGTGTTGGAATAGAGAGCCTGATAGCCCGTAGCGGAGTTGTACCCTCCCGTCGAGTTGGCGTAGAGAGCCTGATAGCCGTTCGCAATGTTATGCACGCCCGTCGTATTGCTATTCAGCGCCTTGTATCCATGCGCGATGTTGTAACTTCCGGACGTGTTGCCACTGAGGGCGAAAGACCCCATTGCGATGTTTTCGTTGCCGACGGTGTTATTTTGGAGCGCGTCATAGCCGCTTGCGATATTTCCGCCGCCCGTTGTATTGTAGTAGAGAGCCTGACAACCAAAGGCGATGTTGTTACTTCCTACGCTGTTCGCTTTGAGCGCCATATAGCCCAACGCGACATTGTACGCGCCCGAGCTATTTCCGCCCAACACACTCCAACCAAGCGCCACATTGCCCATGCCAGTTGTGGCGCTTGTAAGCGCGTAACTCCCTATTGCGATGTTGGCTTGCCCTGAAGTATTTGCGAAGAGGGCGCGGTATCCGATGGCGATGTTATCAACGCCTGTGTTGTTCTTGAGCGCTTGATACCCCATCCCAACACTGGTAGTATTGGCGGCGGAGTTAGTAGCCCCTCCCGACCCAAAAAAGGTCTGTGCAGATGCGGTGGAGAGGGAGGCGATGCAGAGAGCGGACACGAGAATGCTGTGAAGGAAGGGAGAGACCCGCGCCTGTTTTACTTTGAATTTCATTACGAACTCCTTTTTGATTTGATACTTGACTCTTGTGAAACCATTTCGCGGCGCAACCCAGAGTCGCTGATGGATAGATGCCTATTGTAATTACATTATAGCGGGCAGGTGTGACGTAGCCGTTACATTACGGCGTTAAATGCGTTACGGCGGAAAATTGTCAAGGCTCAAGGGCGAAACGGAGGCGCTAATGGGGAGTTTAGCGCGGGAGAATGGGAACGCGAATGGCAAGAAGAGGACTCCTTGAACGGCGCTCAAGTTCAATTTGACTCCGATTTCGGACGGGAAACTACCGTTTTCGACCCAACCAAAGATAATTCCAAAAAACCATAGAGGTAAAACCGATGTAGGCGGGGAAAAATGAAGCGACGCGAGACGAGTACGACATCTTTCTATTTCGCCTCGATTTATCGGAAGCGGATGAGCGCTGTAAGCGGCTCTCCTTGACGATAGGGACTGTGTAGGATGACGTGTGATGCCACATCCCATAACTTGACATAACGTTGCGTTTGATAGAACTACTCGAATAGGAGAAAAGAAAATGGCTGAGAACAACCCTTTGAACCGTCGCGACTTTTTGAAAGCGGGCGCGGCGACGACTTTAATGACAACGGGAAACTACGCTTTCGCGGCAGGCTCCGACAAGGTGCGCGTCGGGGTTGTCGGGTGCGGCGGACGCGGTTCGGGCGCGGTGGGCAACTGCGCGGAGGCGGATAAGGGCGTAGAGATTGTCGCGATGGGCGACCTATTCAAGGATAGACTCGAAGGGAGTAGGAACGGCTTAAAGGACGAGTTCGCTAAACAGGGTAGAGGCGAGCAGTTCAAGGTCACGGATGACAGGTGTTTTGTTGGCTTCGACGCTTACAAGAGCGTCCTCGCCTCCGATATAGACATGGTGATTTTGGCGACCCCGCCCGGCTTCCGCCCCTACCACTTCCAAGCCGCAATCGAAGCGAAGAAGCACGTCTTTATGGAGAAACCCGTTGCGGTAGACGGCGCGGGAATTCGTCGCGTGATTGCAACTGGCGAACTGGCGAAAGCGAACAAACTCGCCGTAGTAAGCGGCACTCAACGCCGCCATCAGGCTCCCTATCTTGAGGTTATGAAGCGAATACACGATGGCGAGATTGGCGAGATAGTCGCGGCGCAGTGCTACTGGAATCAGGGCGGTCTCTGGATGAACGAACGTAGACCGAACTGGTCTGACACAGAGTACCAGATTCGCAACTGGCTCTACTACACATGGTTGAGCGGCGACCACATCGTTGAGCAACACATCCATAACCTTGACGTTATCAACTGGGCGTTTAACGCGCATCCCGTAAAGGCGGTGGCGTTGGGCGGAAGGCAGTCGCGCACCCAGCCGCAGTACGGTCACATTTTCGACCACTTCGCGGTGGAGTACCACTATCCGAATGGGGCGAGAGCCGCATCCTACTGTCGCCAAGTAGAGGGCGCGGATAACAACGTCTCTGAGCGCATTGTGGGAACGAAGGGCGTATCCGACCCCGGTTCCAATATCAAAGACCATAAGGGTAAAACGCTCTACCACTGGGAAGGGAACTACACCAACCCTTACGTTCAGGAGCATATCGACCTTATCGCAAGCATCCGAAGCGGCAACCTGCTAAACGAAGCCAAGCGAGTTGCAGAGAGCGCCATGACCGCGATAATGGGGCGCATGGCGGCGTACACGGGCAAGGAAGTTTCGTGGGAGAAAGCCATTAACTCGGAAGAGGTTCTTATGCCCTCCCACCTCGGTTTTGGAAACCTTCCCGTTCCGGCGGTAGCGATTCCGGGACAGACCCCGCTCCGATAGCCCTTAACGCCGACGCAAATAGTGTAGCCCCTGTCACGCGAGCATCCAGAACCTTCTCGCGTGACAGGGGCTTTTAGTTTCAGGAACTGTACGCAAACGGAAATCCACTACCCGCCCATAAACAACTGCTCCACCTCTTCATAGTACGCCGCCGCCCGCTCCCACGCCTCCATCGCCTCGGTAAGCGCGAGTTGTACGCCGCCATGCTCCTGCGAGAGCGCCACCACATTGTCCGTCGGCGCGGGGTTCGAGAGTTTCGCTTCAATGCCCTCCAGCCGCGCCTCCAACTCCCCGACTCGCTTCTCCGCTTCACCTACCGCTGTCTTCGCCCTCTGCCGCTCCTTTGAGCGCTGATAGGCGTTCATGCCCTGCATGGCGGGCGGAATAACCCTCTCCGGCTTCTCGGCGAGTAGCGTTTGAAGCAGACTCTCCGCCGGGCTGAGAGGCGTATCTGTAGCGACGGGGCGCACAGAGGTTGTCATCAGTTTTCCCGCCTGACGCGCCTCTCGAAACGCGGAGTAGTTTCCGTCGTACCACGTCACCACGCCGTTTGCAACCTCTACGGTTCTATTCGCGACTATATCCAGCAGATAGCGGTCGTGCGAAATAAGAAGAAGCGTTCCGTCGTAGTTTTTAAGCATCTCCGCCAGCGACTCCCGCGAAGCGAGGTCGAGGTGGTTCGTCGGTTCGTCCAGGATGAGGAGATTGGGGCGCAGGAAGGTGAGCTGAGCGAGAACCAGTTTGTTCTTTTCGCCGCCAGAAAGGAGGCGGGTCTCCTTGAACACATCGTCGCCCGTAAATAGAAATCGCCCTAAGTGAGTCCGCGCCTGAACCCAGTCCATCTCTCCCGCGTTTAGTAGATTTTCCAGCACGTTCGCGTCGAGGTCAAGGTCGCTAGTGTCCTGCGCGAAGTAGCCTACCGTTACATTCGCGCCGAGTCGCGCCATGCCAGAGGTCGGCGGCTCATGATTCGTCAGTATCTTAATGAGCGTAGATTTCCCCGCGCCATTGGGGCCCACAACCCCGATGCGTTCGCCACGCCGTATCAGTCCGCGCACTCCCTCAAAGAGAGTCCGCGTTCCATAACGCTTTGTCACGTTATCGAGAATAACCACTTCGTTCCCGCTCGTCTGCGCCGCCTTCACGCCTAATTTGGCGTTCTTACCGGGGGCATCGGGTCTCTCAGTGGCTTTAGAGCGAATCCTCTCCGCCCAACGGTGGCGCATTATGGCTTGGTTCTTGCGCGAAGGGGTGTTTCTCCACTTCTCGAAGAAGGTTTCAAGCCGCACAATCTCGCGTTGCTCCCTATCGAAAATCTCCTGTTGACGCTTGATGTTCGCCAGTTTTTGCTGTTGGAAGGCGGAAAAGTTTCCTTTGTAGAGCGACATCTTCGTGTTCTCAATTTCCGCGATACTCGTCACCACTCTATCCAAAAAATAGCGATCGTGCGAAACGAGAACCACCGCCCCGCCAAAATCCTTGACAAACCCCTCTAGCCACTCCGTCGCCTCAATGTCAAGGTGGTTGGTGGGTTCATCGAGAAACAGCACATCCACGCCAGAGAGTAGTAGACGCGCCAGCGCAAGGCGCGTCTTTTCGCCGCCGGAGAGTTTGCCGCAGGGCTTATGAAAGTCCTCCTGCGAGAAACCGAGTCGTTTCAACACCGCCGGAATGTCACGCAAATTATGATAGCCGCCCATCGCATCGAAGCGGTCTTGATAGAGGTTGTACTCTTCAAGAATGGGGCTGAGTTCCGATTCCTGCGCCGCCGCCATCGCGAGTTCGAGTTCCCGCATACGGTTCTCCATCGCAAGGACGGGCGCGAAAGCGGTCTCCGCCTCCTTCATCACCGTACTGTCGGGGTCTACCGCGTCCTCTTGCTTGAGGTAGCCGGAACGTATCCCCCGGTCATACTGAACGGTTCCCTTGTCCGGCTCCATCTGCCCTGTAAGGATACGAAGCAGGGTGGTTTTCCCAGCCCCATTGCGCCCAATCAAGCCCAGTTTCTGCCCCCACTCCAACTTAAAACCTATCCCATCAATCACCATATCGGGTCCAAAATGCTTTTGTATGCCGTTCACATAGAGCAGGCTCATCGTCTAATCTCTCTCCTACCGTAATCTCGCGTAAATTGTAGCATACGCCTTCGGCTCTATATCGTTTCGTAGCGTCGTAATTGAAAAGAGCGTTGGCTTTAAGAAGGAACTGGACGGCGCGACGGTGAATAGTCGGGGTAGTGTTGGACATCGCTCTCTTTTAGGATACCCCTGCGGTTAGCGTATTTTGTTGAGGCGAAGACCTGTGTTGGCAACATTCCACTGAAGCGCATGGAGGAGGCGATATGCCTATCACGCAACCTGAACAGATTTCGATAGATTGGTTGAGCAAAACTCTTGGGAAACCTGTGGTAGGATTTGAAGTCAAAACCGAAGACAGTAACTGGTCGCTTCAAATTCCGCTAAGTGTACACTACCCAGATGGAACAACACAGGCATTGCGGTTTAAAATATGCACTGGGCGGACATTTGGGCGGTCTGAAGTGGATTACTATCTCCGAGACTATGTGGATATGCCCCATGCGCCTCTGGTACTCTGTTACGACGCTCAGTTCGATGCTAATGTAGGTTATCATCTACTTTTGGAAGACTTGTCAGAGACGTTTCATAACCGACGGGAAGTCTCCCCGACACTAGAGTATGGGTTAGCAGTGGCGGAAGCGCTAGGACGCCTCCATAGGCGCTATGGAAATTCCGCTCTAGTTCCTGATGATGCCTGTTGGCAACGCTACTTCGACGAGATTTGCCCCGGAATAGAGCCGATGGAGCGAGCGACCGGACAGGGGTTTAGGGAGCGTTTTGTCACTCACACCCGCGAGTTGCGGGAGCGTTGGTCAGCCCCCTACGGGATGACTCTGTTGCATGGCGACCTTAATCCTACGAATATCCTAACTCCGAAAAACGCCGAAACGCCGGTCTACTTTCTTGACCGGCAACCTTTCGATTGGTCTCTTACTTACGGTTTGGGAACCTATGATTTGGCGTACTTTCTGATACTCTGGTGGCCAGTAGAGATTCGACGAACTCACGAACATACACTCTTGCGCTGTTGGTATGATGCCTTCGCTCAATCCGATTACTCTTGGGAGCAGGCGCAAGCCGATTGGCTACTCTCGGTTGAACAGTGTTTACACGTCCCCTTAGAGTGGTGTTCCAAGCCAGAGACCCTTACCAAAATGAGCGGACTTTGGAAAACACAACTCGCCCGCATACAGTCAGCCCTTGTCTCTCCCCTATCATAGGGAGATTTTGCAAGAGTTCGAACCCGCAGTTGAAGAATAGAGGTAACGATGAGAACGAAGCGTTGGATGATAGCCCTTTTACTTTTGTTCGCTCTGCCCGCTCACGCGCAGAAGCAGTACCCCTTGCGTCAGTACCTCAGCATCCGCTCGGCGAGCGCCCCGAACCTCTCCCCAGATGGGAAGCAGGTCTCCTTTCTGAGTAGCGTGACGGGAACGTTGCAGGTCTGGAAGGTTCCCGCGACGGGCGGATGGGCGGAGCAGTTGACCTTCTTCGGTAGCGGAGTCGCGAGTACGCTCTGGTCGCCTGTCAACAACGAAATGCTGGTCGTTGCAGATACTGATGGTAACGAGCAGTTCCAGTTCTTCCTTGTAGCGGGAAACGCTACCAGTATCGTCCCCCTGACGAACGACCCCAAAACGCGGCACACGTTCGGGGGCTGGTCGAAGGACGGTAAGCAGATATTCTACTCCTGCAATAAGCGCAACCCGCACTACTTCGACTGCTACGTGATGGACATTGAGACACGGCAAGCCCGACTGGTCTTTCAGAAAGACGCGATACTCGACTCACACGCCCTCTCGTCCAACGGCAGAACTCTTATCGCCTCCTCCGCAACCTCGAATGTAAATCAAGACCTCTACGTGGTAGATACCGCCACCGGACAGAGCAGAATTCTCACGCCCCACACGGGCGATGCAGTCTATAACATCATCGGGTTTACCGACGAGGATAGGAGCCTCCTTCTGGTTACAGACCAAGATAGGGACTTTCAGAACCTTGCGAAAGTGGATGTCGCGACGGGCAAACTGACCTTCCTGAAAGACGATAACCACGACCTGCTAGGCGGCGAAATCTCGCACGACGGCAGAACTCTCGCGCTACTCACGAACCGCGATGGCTACGGCGAACTCTCCTTATTAGACCCAAACACCCTCCGCTCGAAGCGTCTTCCCGCGCTGCCCAAAGGAAGTATCGGTCTGGGCGGCTTCACCACGGACGGCAAAACACTCGCGCTAGGCGTGAACACGCCAACAAAACAGACCGATGCGTGGACGCTTGACCTGAGAAGCGGTAAACTGAAGCAGGTGACGTTTAGCAGTCTTGCGGGGATAGATGCAGAGACGTTTGTAGAACCCGCCCTTGTAAAAATCAAGAGTTTCGACGGGCAGGAGATTTCCGGATTTCTCTACCTCCCTAAGAACGCCCCCCAAGACCACTCGCTTCCCCTAATAATGGCGGTGCATGGCGGACCGGAAGCGCAAGAGCGCCCCCTCTTCACCTCCCTCTATCAGTACTTTGTGAGCCGAGGGTTCGCAGTGCTTGCGCCCAACATTCGCGGAAGTTCGGGATATGGCAAGAGGTATCTAGCGTTGGATAATGCCTCTAAACGGTGGGACGCGCTGAAGGACATTGACGTTATGGCGAAGTGGGCGGGAGCTCAACCTGCCATAAACCCTAAGAAACTCGCGATTTTTGGCGGGTCTTATGGCGGATTCGCGGTTCTTGCGATGCTCGTTCACTACCCCGACACCTTCTCGGCGGGCGTAGATATGTTCGGAATCGCCGATTTCAAAAGTTTTCTCGCGAACACCGCGCCCTTCCGCCGCCCGCTCCGTATCGCAGAGTATGGCGACCCTGTGAAAGACTCCGAGTTCCTCGACGCGATTTCGCCCGCTCGTCACGCTGAGAATATCAAAGCGCCGCTCCTTGTAATACAGGGCGTGAACGACCCGCGTGTTCCCGAATCCGAGTCGGCTCTTATCGTCAAAAAAGTGAAGGATAAAGGGGGCGCTGTCGAATACCTTCTCTTCCCCGATGAAGGACACGGTATTGCGAAACTTCCCAATCGTATTAAGGCGTATGAGGGCGTGGTCGCCTTCCTAACTCGGTATTTGAAGTAACTACAGGAGATGAAGATATGTTGCGTGTGGCTCTAGTTGGCGCGGGCGGAATGGCGGGGGTTCATGCTACCTGCTACTCTCGCATTGAAAACGCGGAGTTGGTTGGAGTGACGGATATTCGACCGGAAGCGGCTGTATCGCTCGCCAAAAAGCATGGCGTAAAGGCGTTTGAGGACTTTGATACGATGCTCACGGAGTTGCGCCCAGATGTAGTGGATGTCTGCTGCCCGACGGCTTGGCACGCTGAATACGTGTGCCGAGCCGCGGAACGCGCAGAGGAACTCGGCATTAAGGGTATCTCTACGGAAAAGCCGATGGCGCGTACCCTCGAAGAGTGTGAACGCATGACCAAAGCGTGCGAAGAGGCGGGGATACCGCTGTTCATAGGACAGGTGGTTCGCTTCTTCCCAGAGTACACTCTCGCAAAACAGCAGGTAGAGAGCGGAGCCATCGGGAAACCCGCCGCCATTCGCACACGGCGCGGAGGTCCCATGCCACGCGCTTGGAACGACTGGTACGGCGACTTTGAACTGAGCGGAGGCTTAATCCTCGACCTCATTGTTCACGATTTCGACTGGCTACGCTGGACGTTCGGAGAGGTGGAGCGCGTCTTTGCGCGGGGCTTGACGGATACCAAAATGCCTGAATACGACTACGCTCTGGTGATACTGCGCTTCAAGAGCGGGGCTATCGCGCACGTAGAGGGGACGTGGAACTACCCCGCAGGTTTTGGCGTAAACTTCGAGATTGCGGGCGACGAGGGACTGCTAGAGTATAACTTCAATCAACCGACAGGTGCGCCCGTGAACAAGGTTCTGCGCGGGAACGACGAGACGAGGGCGGGTGTCGCTCTGCCGGAAAGCCCTACCGGAGTAGACCCCTACCAGATGGAGTTGGCGCACTTCATTACGTGTCTTGAGACGGGCGCAACGCCTATTATCACGCCGCAAGATGGCATTGAGGCGGTGCGTATCGCGCTGGCGGCGATTGAGTCGGCGCAGACGGGAAAGCCAGTGACGCTTTAGTTTGGGATGCGCCGCGCCCTACGCCGAAGCCCCCGTGTAGAATTTCAGCCCGAACCGCCAGAAGAGGGAGGAAAGCAGGAGCGCGATAGCGCTTACGCAGACGGAGACGAGCGCGTAGGAGAGACCTATCTGCCCAGTCAGGGCTTTGGCGGGGACGGTGATAATAAAGGCGACAGGCACAACATAGGTGAGGGCGTTGCGGAGCCAAACAGGGTAGATTTCGATGGGGTAACGCCCCGCCTCGAACGCCTGCCAGATTATCTGCTCAATGTTGTCAACACGCACAAACCAGAAGGTGAGCGTGACGAGAATGAGCCAGAACGAGTAGATAATTCCGCACCCTGCGGCGAGAGTGACGATAAAGGTGAGAGCCTGTACCCCTCCCACGGTGAGCGACAGTTTGCCGATGGTGTAGCTGGACAGCCCTAGCGCGACCAAAACGTTCACGATTCGCCAGATGTTCACCGTGCGGAACGTAGCGAGAAACTGAACAGGAACGGGCTTTAAGAGCAGAAAATCGAGAGTTCCATCGCGCACCTGCGCCATGATGTTTCTCATATTCGGCGCGATAAACATCTCAATCAGCCCATCCATCAGGTAGTAGACCGAGAGCAGAACCATCACCTGCGGAAACGACCACCCCTTGATACTACTTGTGTAGGTGAACGCGATACTCAGCCCCGCCATTGTGGTGAGTAGCGCGAGCAGACTTGCGATAATGCGCGAAAAGAAGTCTACGCGGTACTCCATGTCGGTCTGGATACTCGTGCGAAAGAAGACGCGGAAGAGGGCTAAATATCTCATGCGCCCACCGCCGAATACTGCTTCATTCCCCCTGCCCACAGCAGTTTGAATAGCCCCACTCCCGCCCCAAGCCAGAATATCTGATACAGAAACCCCGTCAGGAACTGCTCGGCGGGAAGTCGCCCCAAGATAATCTCAACAGGAAAGGTAGCCATACTCCGAAACGGCGAGTAGTAGGCGATAACTCCTAGCCAGCCGGGAAACAGCGCAAGCGGCGCAATACGCCCCGCAAGAAATCCATCTACAGTGAAGTAGAGTTGATTGATAGCCTCGACTCGCGTCGTCCAGAAGGCGAACATAGCGAGGCAGTACTGAAAAAGATAGCGAATGAGAACTGCTAAAAAGATAGCGGGTATCGCTATGAGTATATTTACTATCGAAAAGTGTATGTTCGGTTTGAGCAGGTAGAACAGTAGCGCCCAGACCGGCAGAAGCATCGTACTCGTCACTATTTTGAAGGCGAAGTTGTTCGCGATGTCGCCATGTATGGGCAGAACAGGCTTGAGTAGACGGGGCGAAAGGTTGCCGTCGCGCACACGAAACGCGAACTCGAAAGCGTCCCACGACATCGTAAGGTGTGAGACTATCATAAACACGAGGAAGTAGGCGGCGAAGTCGGCTTGCGAGAAGGTAACGCCGCGTGCGCTCGTAATGCTTCCGCCCTTCGCCTCCGTCGCGGCAGACCAGATAGCGAGTCCTAGAAGCGGTCCCACAAATCCCCATATCGCCCATATCAACACGGAAAAGCGGTACTGGAACATGATAGCGGTAGCCAGTTTTAACTGAGCGGCGTAGACTCTTATCCAGTATCTCATGCCTGCACCTTCTGGAAAACTAAATCTATGACCTCTTCAATCGCAGGGTCTTCCACCGTGAGGTCTACGACGGACAACTCTGTAAGGAGGCGCGAAACTACCTGCGAAGTCTGTTCGCGGGGAAAGCGCAGGGTGACTTTTGCGCCCTCTATCTGCACAACATCGCCGTATTTCGCGAATTCGGAGGCTTCCATCGGCGTTTCGAGGTCGAGACGCACCTGTTTGAACGGCGCGATTCGTTCGCTGAGTTGGTTTAGGTCGCCGTCGTAGAGTAGCGAACCGTGATGAATGACGAGGACTCGCTTACAGAGGGCGGTCACGTCCGCCATGTAGTGGCTGGTGAGTATAACCGTCGCGCCGTAACGCTGATTATGCTCCGCAATGAACTGCCGTATGCGGGTCTGCATGGTCACATCCACGCCAAGCGTCGGCTCGTCGAGGAAGAGGACATTGGGGCGATGGAGGAGACTAGCGGCGAGTTCGCACTTCATGCGCTCGCCTAGCGAGAGACCGCGCACCGGCTTCTTGAGCAGTTTTTCGAGGTCGAGAAGGTTCACAAGTTCGTCCAGAGTTTCGCGAAACTGCCTCTCCGGTATCTCATAGATGGCTTGATTGACGATAAAGGAGTCCATCGCGGGGATGTCCCAAGCGAGTTGGGAGCGGTTGCCTAGCACGTAACTGAGTTGGCGGAGGTAGGCGGGTTCGCGCTTCCAAGGGGTGAAACCTAAGACCTTCGCTTCGCCGCTAGTGGGATAGAGGAGACCGGAGAGCATTTTGAGCGTGGTGGTTTTTCCCGCGCCGTTGGGACCCAGAAAGCCGACTATCTCGCCGGGCTGAATGGTGAACGAGATGCCTTTGACGGCTTCGACCTCTTTGTACTTGCGCTTGAAGAGGCTTTTGAGGGATGCCGCCGCGCCTGCCTCTCGCTCATGCACTTTATAGACTTTGCGTAAATCTCGAACGACGATGTGTGGGCTTTCCGACATTCTTATTTTTTCCTCTTCGCGTCTTGTTTGGGCGGGGTTAATCCTGTATCGCCTAGCCTGTGGGGTTTGCTACTATATTAACGCACAAAAGACTACTGTTTTTCAAGAGGGGCTGTCAAAATTCTACATAAATTTTTCAACCTCTCCCCAATCCCGCCCAGAGACGGAGAGGAACTTGTAGTCCTATTTCGCACGCTTCACTCTATCCCGTCACTCATGGTTGGCGCGGGGGTGAGACCTCTCGTAGACTTCGATGAGGTGTTCGGGGGTGACGTGGGTGTAGATTTGCGTGGTGACGAGGTGCGCGTGACCGAGTAGCTCCTGCACGACGCGGATGTCGGCACCATGCTCTAGGAGGTGCGTAGCGAAGGAGTGACGCAGGGTGTGCGGGGTGGTTTTGAGGCGTTCAGAGGCGATTTTGAAGTACTTGTCGAACGTGCGCCGTATTCCCCTATCCGAGAGGCGCGTCCCGAATTTATTCAGGAAGTAGGCGTTGTCCACTTTCACTGTATTCTTTTTGGCGAATTCGGGGCGACCGTAGTGCAGATAGTTTCGCATGGCTTCAATGGCGGCTTTGCCAAGAAATGCGATGCGCTCTTTATCTCCCTTGCCATGCCGAATAAAAACCTCTTCCGCCGCGAAGTTGATGTCCGAGAGGTCGAGTTGGTGCGCCTCCCCCGCCCGAATCCCAGAGGCGTAGAGGAGTTCCATGAGGGCTTTGTCGCGCAGACCATCGGCGGTGTTGGTATCGGGCGCGTTTAGCAGAACCTCCATTTCGGATTCACGCAGGAAGTCGGGAAGTAGCCGCTCCTGTTTGATGGGCATAATTCCGATGGTGGGGTCGGTGGGCATATAGCCGTGCCGCATACACCACTTCGAGAAAGCGCGTATCGCGGCGAGTTTGCGGGCGATAGAGGTTCGCTTGTAGTCGCCCTGATGCAGGTCGGAGAGGAAGGCGCGAACATGGGCGCGTTCTAAGCGGGCGAGGTTGTCCGCGCCGAGAATTGGGCTTGACTGCACGTAGGAGAGGAACTGCACAAGGTCGGAGCGATAGGCGCGTAGGGTGTGGTTTGCGGAGTTCTTACCGAGTTTACGGAACTGTAAGAAGGCTTCGAGTTTGTCGTTGAGGGGCGAAGCGAGCGCGGGTTCGACAGGCAGGCGCGGGTCTACCGCCCTCTCAATAAACTCTTGCGCTGGCTTCATATCGCTCATGCAACGCCCCCCTGTGCAGGCTCGTTAATTCTTACTGAGTCGTCGCGCCAACTCTTCCGCTTCACGCGCTTCAAGGTCTGCGCTAGTGAGGCGACGCGGTTCGGCGATAGCGTTAGGAACCTCAAGGTCGTCCTGACCAACGAGTATATTGTAGCGAAGCGTGAAAGCCCGTTCCTGCGGCGTGAGCCGATTTTTCGCCTCTTCAGAGAGACCGTCTAGCCATTTGTTCTGCATCGCAAGGCGCATCTCTTCATGCCTACGCGCAACCTCTTCGGCAAGACTGTCTAAATTAGCGTCAATCGCCGCCTCGCCAGTGGCGTATATCTTCTGAATAGCGCCTTGAACGCCGCCAAAGTAGCCGTAGTAGAGACCGGACTTTACATCTTCCGCCGTCGCTTCGCGTGTCTTAATCTGTACGAGGTCGCCCTCTTTGAATGCTATCGCCATCTGTTTCCGCCTATCGAGTTTGGGATATTTGTTGATGATAGTATACCCTCTCCTCACCGGTTTTCTACAATTCCACGCCTTCGCTACCCTATTTCCTACCGACTACGGGTAGAATCGAGGATAACAACTCTTTGTGAGGCTTTTATGACTCGACTGCTCTTATGTTTCGCGCTTCTCTTTTCTGGAATAAAAGGTTACGGCGCTCCTCTTCCGTCAAAGCCCGCGCCCCTCTGGGCGTATAACCTCAAAACCGAATACCAAACAGACCCAATAGCTATAGAGGCTCCTAACCCGCGCTTTAGTTGGATGCTACGCTCTCACGTTCGCGCTCAGAAGCAGTCCGCCTATCAGATTCTCGTCGCGAACAGTAAGCAGACCCTCAAAGCCGACTTCGGGGATAGGTGGGATTCCGGCAAGGTGACGGGAAATCAGTCAATACACGTCCTTTATGCGGGAAAGCCTCTCGCCAGCGGAACGCTCTGCTACTGGAAGGCTCGCGTTTGGGATAGAGACGGCAACCCCTCAGAGTGGAGCCTCCCCGCAACCTTCGAGATGGGCGTACTGCGCCCCGAAGACTGGAAAGCGAAGTGGATAGACGACGGCAAACCCCTACCCTCTCGCGACGAAGACTTCTACAAAGACGCCCCCATGCCCCTTCTACGCCGTGAGTTTCGCGTGGAGAAGCCCCTTGCGCGGGCGCGTCTCTCGATAGTCGGCTTGGGCTACTACGAGGCGTTTATCAATGGGCAACGGGTAGGAGACCGCTACCTCGATACGGGCTGGACGGACTACCGAAAGCGCGTCCTCTATAGCGTTTATGACATCACCGCGCAGCTGCAAGCGGGAGACAACTGCATCGGGGCGCTACTCGGAAACGGGTGGTTCAACCCCCTACCCATGCGTTTTTGGGGGTCGATAAACCTACGAAACGCTCTGCTCACAGGTCGCCCCTGCCTTCTCGCGCAGATAACCCTCCTCTATCAAGACGGAACTCAGGACGTGATAGGAACCGACGAAAACTGGCGGACGGCGGAAAGCCCCGTAATACGCAATAGCCTCTACCTCGGCGAACGCTACGACGCGCAACGCGAAATTCCGAACTGGAGTAGAGTTGGAGAGATGGAGGGCTGGAAACAGGCGCATCTTGCAAACCCTAAGATAGGCGCGTTACACGCCCAGACACAGCCCCCAATAACCATTATCCGCGCCATTCGTCCCCTGAAAATCGTGGAGCGCGAACCGGGAACCGCTATTGTGGACTTTGGGCAAAACTTCGCGGGGAGAGTGCGCCTCTGGTGCAAGGGCGAGGCGGGAACAGAGATAAAACTGCGCTACGGCGAGCTCCTCAACCCCGATGGAAGCCTCAACCCTATGACCGCCGTAGCCGGGCAAATCAAGTCAGACAGCCCGAACTCTCCCTACGGAAAGGGCGCGCCCGCGCCCGCCGAGCAGTCCGATACCTACCTCCTACGCGGAGGCGGAGAGGAGTCCTACTCGCCGCATTTCACCTTCCACGGGTTCCGCTATGTAGAGATAACAGGCTACCCGCGCCGCCTCACGCGGGGCGATATTGAGGGGCAGGTAATGAGCGCGAATGTGGATTCAGTCTCTGACTTCTCCTGCTCGAACCTGATGTTTGGGCAGATAGACGCTATCACACAGAGGGCGTTCCGAAGCAACCTATTCAGTGTACAGTCCGACTGCCCCCACCGCGAAAAGTTCGGCTACGGCGGCGACATCGTGCCGACCTCCGAAGCCTTCATGCTTCACTACGACATGGCGACCTTCTATCAGAAAGTTGTGCGAGACTTCGCGGACGCGGTTCGCCCGAACGGAGGCTTGACAGAGACCGCCCCCTACGTGGGTATCGCAGACAGCGGCCTTGGCGGCGGAACGGGCCCCATCGGCTGGCAGATAGCCCACCCCTTCCTCTTAGCGCAACTCTATCGCTACTATGGCGATAAGGGGTTGCTAGAGGAGCAGTACGATGTGGCGAAACGCGCCCTTGAGACTATCCGCGCCAAGACCCCGAGCTTCATCACCCAAAACTGCATCGGCGACCACGAGACTCTAGCGCCCCACTCCGACGGCGTTGTCGCGACGGCGTTCTACTACCGTTTCGCGCAACTCGTGGCGCAGATAGCGAAGTGGATAGACCGCCCAAATGATGCGGAGGAGTACGCAAAACTCGCCGAAGAGATTAAAGCCGCCTTCATTCAGCGTTTTGTGAAGGAGGGAGTTGTGGACATCGGGACGCAAGCCTGTCAGGCGTTCGCTCTCTCGTACAACCTCCTCCCCGCCGACCAAAAAGACCTTGCTATGAAACATCTCCTCGCCAACATACGCGAAGAGAACACAGGACATCTCACAACGGGGATTTTTGGTACGCGCCTAATGATGGATGTGTTGTCGCAGCGGGGGCATGGCGGAGTCGCCTACACTATCGCGAATCAGCGCACATTTCCGAGTTGGGGCTTTATGCTCTCCGAAGGCGAAACGACCCTGCGCGAGACATGGAAGAACAGCGATAACGTCTACTCGCACAACCACCCTATGTTCGGTTCGATAGGCGCGTGGTTCTATGAGCGCGTGGTAGGGATTCGCCCTGACGATAGCGCCGTAGGCTGTGATAAAGTGACGATTCGCCCCGGCGTATTCGGCGATTTGAAGTTTGCAGACGGGCGCTACGAATCGATTCGGGGGCTGGTAGTGGTCAGTTGGCGTGTGCGTCGCGATGGAAAGTACGATGTCGCCGTGCAGATACCCGTCGGTATGACGGCGACTCTCCAGCTACCAACCTCCGATTCGACGTGGATAACGGAGAGCGGAATCTCCCCGCGCAAACAGGCGGGAGTAACGGCGCTCGGAGTGAATG
>CAIJLM010000637.1 GCA_903821495.1 uncultured Chthonomonas sp.
CTATCCCACACCTTATCCACTTCAGAGTTTTCATCGCCTATATCTACCGCTACCATCTCGTAGCCTTTGGAGCGCAATTTTTTGTACACGCTTTCGAGGTGAGGCAACTCCTCACGACAGGTTCCTCAAGTGACGCTCCAAAAGTTTAGTAGCAGGACTCTATTTTTTGCAAGCGCCTCTTTCAGCGCGAACTGCTTGCCGCCCTTGAGCGTTAGCGTAAAGTCGGGCGCTACCTGCCCCGCTTTCAGTAGCGTGTCCGCAGGGTCTCCCCCTAAGACTACTTCGTCGCTCCCCTTACTCTCCTTCGCCGCTTGCATGGTCGGAGGGGGCGCGTTAGGCGAAGGCGGGGGCGTAGGTTTACACGCCACGATACCCGCGATAACCACGCCCATCAGCGCTACGCTCAAAAGTCGTCTGTTCATGCTTTATACGGTTCCCCCAGCGGGTTCAGAGAGTTCGGGATGGTCAACGTAGTCCGTCTCCATGAGGTAGCGCTCCCTATCGGCGTGCTTGAGGGTGCGCCAGATGAGGAACTGCTTACGGAGAGTGTTCAGGAAGCGGCGGTTGACGCGCTTCCAGTTTGTGATGTCTCCCGATTCACGGTGAATGAGTAGGACTATCTCGAAAACGTCTTGCGTATCAGTGGGAAGCGTCTCAATCGCAACTTTCTGCGATACGCCGAGGTCGAACGGCGCAAGCCATGTCATACACCTAATGCGGTAGGCTTTGGTATCGTTGTGTGTAAACTCTTCACGCTCCACGCCCTGAGTCACAAAGTCGCCGATGCTGTACTCTTCATACGCCGAGAACCACTCGCCTAAGAAGGAGTTCAAGCCAGACGCTTGGTCTCCCGTAACTGCGAAGGGAAGCGGTATCCGCCAGTTATCGCCGTCCGGGTCGGGTATACGCCAGTTGCGGTCTGTGGAGGGTGTAGCGACCTCTGCGGCTTTTCGAGCGGGATAGACCGTGGAGAGTAGCACGACTCCCACCACAATAAGCGTCGTCATAACGGCGCTCACGCTAGAGAAGTTCAGATAGAGGTCGGGGAGCCAGCCCGTGTAGACCAGAAGTTTACTCGTCGCTTGCCCCAGTAGGTAGCCCGCCACCGAACCAAATATCGCGTAGACCAGCGACTCCGCGATAAAGAGCATACTGATATGGCTCGGAGCAAGTCCGATAGACGAGAAGATGTGGATTTCGCGGACACGCTCAAAGACGGAGCCTAGCATTGTGTTCAAGACAATGAGCGAGGCGATAAGAATTGGGAAGAAGACCAACTCCATGCCCTTCGAGGATGTGGAGGCGATAGAGGAGTACCTATCAATCGTGCCTCTCTCGGAGGGAACTGTCGCGTTCGGCTTGTCTATACGTCCCGCGTAGAGGTTTAAGCCTAAGCGGTGCATGAGGGGGTTCAGCCTATCCATAACCATTTTGGGGTTGCCAAAGTCAATTCCGATAGAGCGAATCTCCGCGCCGAGGTTCACCGCCGTCTGATAGGGGATGTAGAAGACCATGTCCGGCTCAAGGTGAGTGTACTCCTTAAAGCCTTGGTCGTTGCCGCCGCCCCCGCCTTTGTTCGTCTTGTTCATGGCGATAAAGTCTACAGGGGTGAGGATTTCGTTGTCAAGGTCGGCAATCTCCTTCAACTTCTGCGAGTCGAGAATACCGATGACGGTGTACTCCACGCCGCTATAGATGATTTTGGCTTTGCCCACGTCGGCGGGGTCGATACGTAACGCGCTCGCCATAGCGTCTGGTAGGAGTATGGTGTAGACATCCCCCGGCTCAAACCAACGTCCTAGCGGTTTACCCTTTTCGTCGGTGAGTAGCGCGTCGGAGAGGCGCGTCAGTTTCGCTTCGTCGGGGCTATAACCGCAGAGGGCTTTTGCGTCGTATTGACGGTCAGCGCGTTTAATGGTGAGGAACGACTGCTCGCCCAACTGCGTCCCAAAGAACCAAGCGCGGGGCGCTACGGCGTGGTCGCGCGAAAACTCGTCGGCGAGAAGGCGATAGGCGGGTTCTTGCAACGGATCCCACATTGCGGTTC
The DNA here is from genome assembly GCA_903821495.1 of uncultured Chthonomonas sp. Classification (GTDB taxonomy): domain Bacteria; phylum Armatimonadota; class Chthonomonadetes; order Chthonomonadales; family Chthonomonadaceae; genus CAIJLM01. Next base: position 2,048 of record CAIJLM010000637.1, read on the forward strand.
GAATCATGATACCGTTATAACGGGGGCCCCTGTCGCTCGGCGCGGGAACCTGATTGAATCGCATGGTCTGCACGACGGAGGTGAACGAAAGCACGGTGAAGGTTAGTAGCACAAGAGTCGCGCAGGTGAGCAGTGTGCGGGTCATGCGCCGCCTCATGTTCGAGATGCCGAGGCTGAACGCCGCCATAGCGACGGAAACGCGCCCAATATCGGCTTTATGCACGCCGCTTACGCTCTGGTTCATCGCCTTTATCTGCTCTTCAAACTTACTACTTATGAGCGCTATAACGATTACCGAAAGCGCGAGCATAATAAACGCGAGAAGGACAATCACAGGGTTCATCGTGATTTCAAAGGCGGGGTGAATCTGTGAAAACAGGAAGAATATCACGAGGAAGATGATAGAGGCTACTGTCAACTGCCGTTTCAGGTCGTAGAAGCCAAACATCAGCCTCTCTGCGAAGAACGCGAAGGGAAGCAGTAGCGCAAGGTAGAAGAGAACGCCCTGCACGACATCCATCGCCATACGCTGAACGTCGGGGTACGCTCTGCTCTCCAAGCCCCACGCTTCGCGGGAGTATGCGTCGAACTTCTCCCAGTCCTTGTCCGCTTTGGCTTTGGTCGCCAGCGTAATCGCCTCACGCGCTCTGTTGTGTAGACCGGAAACGCCGTCGTCGCCCTTCATACTGAGGATGCGGTATTTGGCGAGGCGTTGCATACGGAAGTCGTCGAGTTTCCACATATCTTCCGCGACGTGGAGAGCGGTATCGTAAATCGCGCCAGAGCGGGCGATTTCGTCCGCGGGGTTATACACCTTCTCTTCAACGCTTCCCACGAGGTCGGCTTGTTGCCTGTCTTTCGCGCTACCCGCAACCAGATACCCCACGCCTTCGGGAGTAAAGTCCTTGCTTTTGTTCTTATTAAAGGGGTCGTCTGCGCTATAACGGGAGTTGATGAGCAGGAGGCGAATGTTCGCGGGCCCGTTCGTCATGGCGATTTTGAGGCGCGAACCCGGCTCCGCAAAGATGACGGCGACATCCTCTACATAAGAGCCTACCAGTTTCGGGTCTAGCGGGTCGATAGCATAGCCGAACATACGGGGTTCGCCGTCTGTTTTGCCGTCGTAGACATCAATTCCTGTGAGAGAGCGGAGGGTCTGCTGGTCGACAAGGTCATAAATCGCGGTAGCGACGCACTTAAAGACGATAATAGGCGTTTCGCGCACGGAGGTCGTCACCATCACGTCGAGCGGTATATTTTTTGCGCCGGTGGGCCCCAAGTCGGGGGCATAGTCTATTTCGCCACGCGGGTCGAGGTGGAATGCGGCGAGGCTGGCGGGCTTGTTGGTTCCGTAAGCGGTGAGCGGGGCGACACCGTGAAACGCAAAGAAGTTCTGGTCGCCATCCGCGGACTGCACCATGTTGCCGCGCACGCCCATAAACGATTTGTTGCGGTTGCGAACGACGACAAGCGAACCTTTAAGGATAGGCGCGGAGCTTGCGATAAACGATTTGCGCGGGTCGAACATCTGAATGCGCCCCTGCACCGTCGCAAAGCCGCCTTGCAACGCCATACGAGACCACTTTGAAGGGTCTGTGATGGGCATACGTTGCATCTTCACATCGCCGGGTTCGTTGGTGTCCGTTACGATGTGCCACATCAGGCAGTGCATCAGTTTGACCTGCTGGGCGAGGTTCGCGATATTCACGTTTTCGGGGCGGTCGAAGGGCGTATCGATGAGAGAGCGGCTATCGTCGGTGGAGGCGAAGGTGATTCCATTGCCGCCCGCCATTGTCACGACTTCGGAGTCGAACGCAGGGCGACCTGAAATGAAGTTGCGCCAGTTTTTGCCGTCTACGGGGTTCACGCCGTCGTTGAAGAAGCGCTTGTAGTTGAAGCCGAGAACGTTGCCGACCTTCTCCGCATTTTCGCGACAGACGCGGGCGATGTCGCTGAAACGCCCCTGAATGTCTTCGCGGTAGTCGTAGAACCAGCCTTTATAGAAGATGCCGAACGAGCGGGTCTGACTCGCGAGGTCTAGCCCAATCCAGAGGTAGATGTCCTTGACCGGTGTGGCTTTCTTTTGGAACCAGCCTGCGGGCTGCCACTCCTCAATATGCTTTTGAACGTACTCGCGTATTCCCTGTAACGCCTGAAAGTGTCCGCTTGTCGCCACAAACATCATGCTTCGCTTGGGCGGGTTCGCTTTGAACGTGCGGATAGTCTCTAGCATCGCCGCAAGTCCGCAGGCGCTCTCCGCGCCGGGCGAGAGGGCGGGAACGGCGGAGATGGAGTCGTAGTAGGACTGAACGACGATGATTTGGTCTTTGAGTTTGGGGTCTGTTCCCTCAATCCATCCCGTGATATTTTTCGCTTGGCGGGTCTGCCAGGGCATATCGCACTTTAGTTTGACCTGCGGGGGCTGACCTCCGGCGCAGGCGGCGAGAAGCGGCGCGGCTTCCCTCTGAGTGATGTAGAAGCGCGGGATTTTGATGGGGATGGAGATGTACTTACTCTCCGCCTCTCCGCGCATGGTGTTTTCGGGAGCGACGAAGATGACGGCTTTCGCGCCGAGGCGCGGCGCGTTCATCCACTCGGCGGCGCAGTTGAAGTCTACCATTACGATAGAGCCGTCTACATCCTTGCCGTTGAAGTTGCGAAGCTTGCCGTCTCGCACGTAGATAAGCGAACCCGTGAGTCCTTCGACGGGAAGCATGGAGGTGCGGATGAGGTTGGGCCAGAGCGGATAGGTGTGGAAGGTTTTGCCTTGCTTGAAGCGTCCGCCGGGCAGAAGTTCTATGCTTGCGCCTTTAGCGGGGTCTTCTACCGCGGGGTCGAAGGGAACGGTAACGTCAAAGGGGTCGCTCTGAACGTTGGACAGCCCCAGACTCTTGAACTGCTGTTCCACCCAGTCGCCCGCCTTCGCATTGCCGGGATACCCAGCGATACGAGAGCCGAAACCGGACAAGGTGTCTACGCTTTCACGCAGATTCTTGAGGTTGACCTGCCCGCTAAACTTGCGGTAGGCGGCGGCGCGCGCGTCTGCGGCGGCATCTGCACGGGCGGCGTTGCGCCCTCCGAGCAGACAGGTTAGTCCGACGAGAGTAGTGAGAACTATAGCGCGCCAACTTTGGCGCGCCGAAAGGCTCTTCCGTTCACAAGGCATAGAGACTTCCTTTTCCTGAAGAGAAGGGGCGGACGCGAGAGCGACAAGGGGGTCGCAGAGTTCCGTCTCTTCTTATTGGGCGGTTAGTATTTGGCACGCGGTTTCGCTCTTAGGCGGTGGTGTCGCCGTACAGCGAGGACTAGCGGGGGTTTCGCGTTTTCATAATAACACAAGCGCTTGCAAAAAATC
>CAIJLM010000638.1 GCA_903821495.1 uncultured Chthonomonas sp.
AAAACCGCGAAACACGCGAAACACGCGAAAAAAATGCACCAAGCCCCAAACTTGGAACAACGCGCCAAACTTCCCAATCTCAAACCACAAAGACTCCTCTCCTTATTTTGACAAGCCTATCGTAGAAACCTGACCACCTTGTAGACAAGTCCTTCTCCCGAATCGGGAGAGGGATGCCCGCAGGGCAGGGTGAGGGCTTAGGAGAGGTTGCGCGGGTTATGTGAAGAAGCCCAACCATGAACTCCTACGCAAAGACTTTGAAGTAACTAAACGGCGGCGCTCGTGTCTAAAGAGATAAACGCCTACAAATAAGGAAATATCTCGTGTCGTTCGTTAAATCCAACCTCATAACCCTCTACATCGCCTCCGCCGTTCTGCTCGCCTCCACTCTGCTTATCAGCCCCCGCTCTGTGCAGGGCAAGGGACAGCCGCAGACAGGCGAGCAGGTTTTTCGTAAGCAGTGCGCCGCTTGTCATGGGCAGAAAGGGGAGGGCGGCGCGGGCTATCGCAAGCCGCTGGCGGGCAGTCAGTCGGCGGGACAACTCGCTAAGTTTATCGCCCAGACCATGCCCCCGGGACCCAAAAAGTGTTCTGCCGACGACTCGCGGAAAGTAACCGCCTACATCTACGACGCTTTCTACTCGCCCATCGCGCAAGAGCGAAACCGCCCTGCGCGTATCGAACTCTCCCGCCTCACCGTGCGCCAATATCGCAACGCTCTCGCCGACCTTGTGGGCGGTTTTCGTAACGCGGTAAGCATGGGCGACAAGCATGGGCTACGCGGAAAGTACTACAAAACACAAGACATTGACGACAGACAGAAGGCGATAGAGCGGATAGATAGCGAAATCAAGTTCGACTTCGGAACCGCCACCGCCGCGCCGCAACAGCCCAACCCGCGCAAGTTCTCTATGTTCTGGTCAGGCTCCGTACTCGCGCCGGATACAGGCGAGTACGAGTTTATCCTGCACACCGAACACGCGGTCACGCTCTGGGTGAACGATATGCAACACCCCTTGATAGACGCGGTTGTGAAATCGGGGAAAGACAACGAGCGCCGCGCCGTCATCTACCTGTTGGGCGGACGGGCTTACCCGATACATTTAGAGTTCGCTAAATCGAATCAGGGCGTAAACGACGACGAAAAAGACAAAAAGCGCCCCGTCGCGAAAGCCTACCTCAGCATGGAGTGGCGAGCGCCTAAGCGTCTCGCCGAAGTGATTCCAGAGCGCAACCTGCTACCCGTTGAGGTTCCCGAAGGCTTCGCAGTCTCCGCGCCGTTTCCGCCCGATGACCGTAGCATAGGGTACGAGCGCGGGAACTCCATCTCGAAGGCGTGGGAGGATGCGACCACCGAGGGCGCGATTGAGACGGCGAACTACGTCGCGAAACATCTGGTAGAACTGTCGGGCGTACCCGATAACGACAAAGACCGCGCCAACCGCCTCAAGGAGTTCTGCAAAAAGTTCGCGGAGCGCGCCTTCCGCAGACCGCTTACAAAAGAGTTGGAGCAGATATATATCGCTCACTCTTTCCAGAACGCGCCGGACATCGAAACCAGCGTGAAACGCGCCCTACTGCTTACGCTGAAATCGCCGCGCTTCCTCTACCGCGAACTGGGAATAGGGAAGCCCGACGCTTATAACGTCGCGTCGCGCCTCTCGTTCGGGATGTGGGATTCCGCGCCGGACGAGGAGTTGTTGAAAGCGGTGGAGAGGGGAGAACTCAGTACGCGGGAGCAGGTGAGCGGACAGGCGGCGCGAATGATAACCGACCCCCGCGCATGGTTCAAACTACGCGAATTCTTCTTGCAGTGGTTCAAGGTAGACCAGTACCCAGAACTTGCGAAGGAGTCCAAAATCTACCCGGAGTTTAGCCCCGAAGTTCAGACCGACCTGCGTGATTCCTTCGAGATATTCCTTGAAAGCGTGGTTCGTAGCGAGAAATCGGACTATCGGGAACTGCTACTCACCGACAAACTGTATCTAAATGGGAGACTCGCGAATCTCTACGGCGTGAAATTACCCCCGGACGCGCCCTTCCAGCAGGTTTCGCTCGACCCGGAGGAGCGGAGCGGCGTTCTCACGCACCCCTATCTCATGGCGAGTTTCGCCTATTTCAAAACGAGTTCGCCCATCCATCGCGGCGTGCTTCTGGCGCGTAACATCATGGGGCGAACCCTGCAACCGCCGCCTCAAGCCGTCGTTCCACTCGCTGTCGACCTGCATCCCGACATGACCACGCGCCAGCGCGTGACTCTCCAGACGCGCCCCGTCAACTGTATGGGCTGTCATGGAATGATAAACCCGCTCGGCTTCACGCTGGAAAAGTTCGATGCCATCGGGCGCTTGCGAACGCAGGAGAACGCGCAGACGGTGGACGCAAGCGGCTTTTACCATGCGCGGGACGGACGCACGGTGAAGTTCAGCGGGGCGCGAGACCTCGGTCAGTTTATTGCGAATAGCGGAGAGGCGCACGCCGCTTTTGTGGAAAAACTGTTTCAGTACCTCACAAAGCAACCGATTCGCGCTTTCGGAACCCAAGCCTTGCCGAACCTGCAACATTCGTTCGAGACGGGCGATTTCAACATTCGCAAAACGATAGTCGAGATGATGGCTACCTCCGCAAGTTATGCGGTAAAATAGAGTATAACCCCTTAGTTTTCAGAATTCAGGAGTAAGAAAGTGTCTCAAATCAATACCCGACGAGATTTTTTGCGCGACCTCGGTCTCAGCGCCGCCGCGCTCCCTTTTATCACTAACCTGCCCTGCCTCGCCGCGCCTCATGCGGAGAAGCGCAAGCAGAGACTGGTGATACTGTTCAGCCCGGACGGTATCGTGCCGAACACCTTCTGGCCCGATGAAGAGGGCGAGGCGTTCAAACTCAAGGAGACCCTCAAGCCGCTGGAGCCGTTCCAGAATAAGACGCTCATACTCAAGGGCGTTGCAGACCGAATACGCGGCGACGGCGACGGACACATGAGAGGGATAGGTTGCCTGTTGACGGGAATTGAACTCTTTCCGGGCAACATTCAGGGCGGCTCGGACACTCCCGCAGGTTGGTCGAGCGGCATCTCTATTGACCAGGAGATTACGAACTTCTTCCAGAAAGACCCCGCGTCTCGCACACGCTTCGGTTCGCTGGAGTTTGGCGTAATGGTTCCTGAAAGGGCGGATACGTGGACGCGAATGTCCTACGCGGGTCCCAATAAGCCCCTTGCGCCGATTGACAGCCCTTATCAGATGTTCAACAAACTGTACGGGCGCATGAAAGACCAAGAGAGCCTCAAGAGCGTGATGGACGACCTCAAAGGGGATTTAGACAAAATTCGCAAGTCGGTGGGGGTGCAGGATAGGCGTATTCTTGACGAGCATACCACCCTTGTTCGCGAGATGGAGAAGGAGATGCGCTCCGCCAAAAACAGGGACATGGGACACGCTATCCCGGTTCTGGAAGCCGGCGTAAGGGCGGACAACGACAACATTCCGCAGATTTCCAAGCAACAGATTGACCTGATGGTGAGCAGTTTCGCGGGGGATTTCGCCCGCGTCGCCACCTTGCAGTACACGAACTCCGTGGGGCAAGCGCGTATGAAGTGGCTCGGCATCAATGAGGGGCAACACGACCTCTCGCACGAACCGGACAGCAACAAGGACGCGCAGGCGAAACTCACGAAAATCAACCAGTGGTACTGTAGCCAACTCGCCTACCTCGCCAAGAGACTTTCCGAAACGCCGGAGCCGAACGGGACGGGCAGTCTGCTAGACAACACCCTTCTCGTCTGGACAAATGAACTGGGGCAGGGCAACTCGCACACGCTCAATAATATCCCGTTCGTGCTGGTGGGCAACGGCTTAGGCTTCAAAATGGGACGCGCCCTCAAGTACTCGAACGTTCCGCACAACCGCCTTCTCATGGCGTTCGCGCACGGCGCGGGACACCCTATCAAACACTTCGGAAACCCCGACTACTGCGGCGAGGGACTACTTCCTAACTTGACGTAAGGCGAGGGAATAGGTTGTCGTTCTGCATAAGGAGTCGCCGTGAACAAGTACGAAAGTTTGTTCTATAACATTGAAACAGCGTGGGACTGTCCTCCATTAACCAATGAAGCGATAGTCCTCGCTGAACAACGTTTAGGGCATCCCCTTCCCGCCGCCTACCTTGACGTGTTGCGTGTTCACAATGGCGGATATTTGCGGCGCTCAATATATCCAAAGAGATACTTGCCTTATCTGCACAATTATCTGCATCTACCCGTATTGTATGGCATTGGAGGTGAAGAGGGCATTGATTCTAACTTGACGTGGCATGAAGACATCCCTCGCTGCAAGTATTTGGCTACTCAGTTAGGCGTGGACCCAATCCATGTGGTAGTCATCTCGAGATTCGGGCGTTTTGGTCTCGTTCTCGACTACTCAAAATTGCGCGGAAGCGAGCCTTCTCTGTGTTTTGTTTACGTCGGGAACTCCCCTGAAGTCAATCTCGAATACATTGACGAGAGTTTCGCTTCCTTCATAGACTCTCTTGAAGTAGACAGCGAAATCGAATGTCAATTTGAAAGTATTGAGCAAAGCCCTTCCGAGAACGGCGGCGGGTTGCAACTGATGCATACCGATTAAGGGATGGAGGCGGAAACTATGACGATGGCGCATTATACTGCAAAAGTAAAACATGGGTTGCTTTTAGAACTGCCTACAGAGGCTCTCAACCTTCACTTGAAGCCGGGGGATGAGGTCGAAGTCAATCTGCTTCTATCCGATAAAGCGGAGACTGGCGCATCTGAGAAAGACCCCCTTATCGTCCTTTTAGAGCAATGGATTGCGGAGGCTCCCACCGACCCGGAAGAGATTCGTCAGGCGGAGGCGGAGATTGAGGAGTTCAAACAGAACCTGAACGCGAATCGCTTGGCGACGGGTGATAGACCACTTATTGAGGACGCTGTGGACGCTAAATTGCGGGAATGGCAAGAGCAGGATGGCGCTGCCCTTATGCCTGACGTTCCCGCGCAAGCGCTATTCGCTGAGTGGGCTGAAGAAGATTCGAAGATGACCGAGGAAGAGCGCGAAGCGGAACGTGTCCTTTGGGAAAGTATTGAGCAAGGGCTTTCCGAGAATGGCGGCAGATTGCAACTGAGGCATTTTAGCGAATGATTATTGTTTTAGATACTTTCCTCGCCAGTAGCGTTTCAAAACGGCGAGAGAGTGGCGAACCTACTCTTACCGACCTGTGTCATCAGTGGATAGTTGATTGTGAATTAGCCGGACATCAAGTCCTGATACCTGCTATTGCGTATTATGAGACGCTACGTGAACTAGAGCGTCGTCAGGCGACAAGCCAGATAGAACGGCTAAAACGTTTCTGTTTACAGCCTCACCGCTTCATTCCACTCAAGAGAGAGCATTTAGAAACCGCCGCGCAGTTGTGGGGGCAGTCTCGCCGAAAAGGATTGCCTACCGCGCACCCGCAAGCCCTTGACGGCGATGTTATCCTTGCGGCTCAGACGCTGAGTTTAGGCGTTCCCCGCGACGAACTGATTGTCGCGACGACAAACCTAGTCCATCTTTCCCAATTCGTCCCCGCCGACTTATGGACGAATATCCGCCCTTAAACCTCACAGACACGAACTCAGGAGAACCGAACAGACGATGGCGATTCCGCACATCCCTGCGCTACGGCGCGGGCAGAACTACACCAGCCTCGACAAAACCGAGATTAAGAACGTTCGCACAGGCGAAATAGTCGCCGAAGTCAGTCAGGTGAACGCGGGGCTTATCAAGCGCGATATGCGCCGCTCCACCCGCAACTCGCTCGCTTCGCTCACTACCGCGCAACTACTAGAGATAAGCAAGCGGGCGGGCGACCTCTTCATGGAAGGGACGCTTCCCGTCGGCGATAGCGGAACGCAGTCAGCGCAGGACTATCTCGAATCGCTCTCAGCCACAAGCGGACTGCCGCACTCCCTTATTCGCAAGAACATGACGAAAATCTACGAAGTGTTCACCGAGATGTCCACAATTTTGAGCGGTCTCACACGCGGAATGGACTTAGACATTATAGACAAGGGCGCGGGTAGGCAAAACGGCGTTCCTGTCAGTTTCTTCCCCACGACGCAGGAGTTGGGTGTTGTGCTACCCAGCAATTCGCCCGGCGTAAACTCTCTGTGGATGCCCGCGATAGCCCTCAAGACCCCAGTCGTTCTCAAGCCGGGGCGCGAAGAGCCTTGGACTCCCTTCCGCATTATACAAGCCTTTATCGCCGCCGGATGCCCTGCGGAGGCGTTTAGTTTCTATCCCACCGACCATGAGGGGAGCGGAACCATTCTCCAAACCTGCGGACGCGCTCTCATTTTTGGCGACGTGAAGACGGTAGAGCGCTACGCCAGCAATCCCGCAGTTGAGGTACATGGACCCGGCTACAGCAAAATCGTACTCGGCGACGACAAGGTGGACAACTACGAAGCGTACCTCGATATTATCGTAAAATCTATCGTTGAAAACGGCGGGCGCAGTTGCATCAACGCCTCAGCGGTGATTGTTCCGCGCAGGGGCGAGGAGATAGCCAACGCTATCGCGAAACGCTTGGCGCAGGTCGTTCCGCTCTCCTACACCGACCCGAACGCGATTCTCTCCGGCTTCGCGAACCCAGCGATGGCGGAGTTCATTAACTCCACACTCACGGAAGACCTCAAAACTCCCGGCGCTACCGATGTCACCGCGCAGTATCGCGCCTCCGAACGCCTTGTGCAGTATGGGGGGAGTACGTACCTTCTGCCCACCGTCGTCTACTGCGAAAAGAGTAGTCACCCCCTCGCGAATCGCGAATTTCTATTCCCCTACGCCAGCGTACTGGAGATACCGCAGCCTGAAATCGCCGAGAAGATAGGTCCCTCCCTTGTCGTTACGCTTATCTCGGACGACGAAGCCTTTGTCAAACAGATGATGGACTCTCCCCACGTCGAGAGGCTGAACATCGGGGCGATACCCACTATGAAAGTGCAGTGGGACCAGCCGCATGAGGGGAATCTCTTTGAGTTTCTCTACCGCCGCCGTTCGATACAGTGGGCGTAGGGAGCAAGATGGAACACCTCTCAAGTTTCGATATTCAGCCGCGTGTACGCCTTGTCTTTGGGGAGAACTCCGTTGAACGGCTAGGCGAACTGGCGCGGGAACTCCCTGCGAAACGCGCCCTCATTGTCACCGATTCGGGAATTGTGGGGGCGGGGCACGTTGCAAGGGCTACCGCGATACTGGAAGCGGCGGGCGTGGAGGCAGTCGTATTCGCGGAGGTTCACGAAAACCCGACTACGGAGGACGTGGCGCGATGCCTTGAGGTTGCGAAAGCCTGTAGGATAGACGCATTTATCGGGTTGGGCGGGGGGAGTAGCATGGACACCGCAAAGGGGTGTAACTTCCTCCTGACCAACGGCGGCGAGATGCGTGACTACTGGGGAGTCAATAGAGCCTCCAAACCGATGCTTCCCCTCATCGCTATCCCCACCACTGCCGGAACGGGGAGCGAATGTCAGTCGTTCGCGCTTATCTCAGACGCGCAGACCCACCACAAAATGGCGTGCGGCGACGTGAAAGCCGCGCCGCGTATCGCTCTCCTCGACCCCGTTCTCACCGTGTCGCAACCACGCGGCGTGACGGTCTGCACAGGGATAGACGCGATAACTCACGCTGTAGAGACCGCCGTCACCAACAAGCGCACCCCCTATTCGCGCCTCTACTCCCGCGAAGCCTTTCGGCTTACCGTCAACACCCTCCCCATCGTTCTTGCAGAGCCTTCCAATAGTGCGGCGCGTGGTCAGATGCTACTCGGCGCGGCGTTTGCGGGGTTGGCAATTGAGGCGAGTATGCTCGGCGCGGCGCACTCTATGGCGAACCCTCTCACCGCGCATTTCGGAACTACGCACGGACAAGCCGTCGGTCTTGCGCTTCCCCATGTCGTCCGCTTCAACGCGCAAGCGCCAGAAATCCTCGCCCTCTATCACGACCTCGCTCTCTATGCAGGACTCGCCGACACGCAAGACAGCGCGAACATCGCCCTCGAAAAACTGCTCTTCCGCCTACAAGAGACGCTGGAAACGGCGGGTCTCGCGACGCGCTTAACGGAACTTGGCGTAGACGAAGAGAGTATTCCGCTTCTTGCGAAGGAGGCGGCGGGACAGTGGACGGCGAACTTCAATCCACGCGCCCTCACACAAGAGGATTTTGAGCGGCTGTATCGGGAGGCTTTGTGAGCCGTAATGATAGAGCTTCTCAAGGGTCCCAAAGGGACTATTACGGAAGGGCTAATCCCCCTAATAACGGTAATCGTCGCAATGCTATGGTTTTTCTACGCTAATATGCGGCGGCGTAAGGGCGAATCGCTTGAGATTGCTAAAGTTCGGAGCGTCTTTTTTTTGATTTTTTTGGTTGGATTTGCATTGGCTGTAGCCTATCCAATTTGGCTAGAACAGAGTTTGAGGCACGCCAAACGACAAATAGATGGTAGAATTCGAGTTAAATCGCCAAGTAGCGTAGTTTCGCCTCTGCGCTAAGGGTTCCGTAACTTCCGGTAATTCGCGCTTTGTCTATGCCGCGTACATGAAGGAGCATCACTTTAGAGCGTTGGAGTAGTCCGCCTTCCGGGGGTTCTATGAGGGCTTCAAAGGCGTATACTCGCTCTGTTTTGCGGGTAGTTAGAGGCGCTACCAGAATAATAGGGGCGCGTTCGTTGATTATGTCAGGCGAGATGACTAAAGCCGGACGCTCTCCCGCCTGTTCGGAACCCTCGGTAGGGTCGAAACGAACTCGCAAGACATCCCCGCGTTTCGGATTACTGGTCAAGGGCGCGGTCTACCTCTCTGTCTAGCGGTTCCCACTCCTTCGCGGTCTCCATGTAGACATCCCACATCTCGCGACAACCTTCTATAATGTCCTGTCTTAGGGCTTCGCGCTCTCGTTCACGCATCCACGCTTCGAGAAGTTCCGCCACTTTTGCGCTACGCTTTCCGGGCGCTATCTCTCGCTCGAATCGTTTTAGGGTTTGCGCTGGTAGCGCGTAGGTTCGTTTCGCTGTCTCCATACGTCTCTCCTAACCATATAAATCTGCCATATAGATTATACCTGAAAGGAGGAGACACATAAAAAATACCCGCGAGAGATTTCTCTCGCGGGTAGAATACCACAAGCGGATTTTAGTCCATCTGGGAGAGGAGGCGCGACGCGTCCTCCGCTGTCAGTCGCCCATTCTGCACCATCTTCAAAATCAACTGCTGTTCCGCCGTGCGGTCAACTCTGGGGCGGGGGGGCTGGAAGGTTGTGGTTATCGTCTCTTCCTCCACAATAGGCTCCGCCGCCTTGCGGTAGTTCCCCGTCACGCGGTCTTTCACGTTTCCCGCCACCTCGTCGGTCTTGCGCTTCACCATCTGCTTGAAGCCGTCCCACGCCTCCGCCGAGTTCTGCTTGATAGACTCCTTTATTGATACCCCCGCTATCTTCATAACGGCGGGGATAAGCCCGGTAGGAACCTGCACCGTATAGAAGGTTCCGTCGGGGCGTTGCATCTGCACCTCCATCGTAGCGGCGCGCTCTTTTGGCTCCTCCGCTTTGGCGGCGGCGGGCGCAGGTTTCGCGGGCGCTTCCGGTTTCGGCGGGGTAGGGGGCGGCGCGGGTTGGACGGGCTGTTGCATTGCAGAGAGTAGCCGCGCCGCCTCTTCCGGCTTCAACACGCCCTCCGACACCATTTTGAGAATAGTCTCTTCTTCCATTGTAGTCGCTCCTAGCCCTCCCCGATATTCACATCGCCGGAGATAGTCTGAACGTTGAGGGTTCCCGCGCCTGTGCCAATCTGCCCCGTCCAGAAAGAGGAGGAGGAGGAGACATCCAGCGCGGTGTGCGTACAGTGGAGTTCGCCGGAGTTCGTGCCGAGCGAGATACGCACGCTACTGCCTGTAGGTATACCGATGTTCGTGTCGCCGGAGACGGTGTTCACCTGCATTATCCCCATGAAGTCCTCGTCTAGTTTCAGATTGATGTCTCCGCTCACCGTCTGCGCTTGGATATTGGTTGCGGCTATCGCCTCCGCGCTTATGTCGCCGGAAACGGCTTTCAGAGAGATAGTTCCCTTCGCCTCTTTGAGCGACACATCGCCGCTCACCGACTCCACGCGAATCTCTAGCGGCGCGTTCAGCCCTATTTGGCTAGCATGAGCGTCGCCAGACACCGACT
>CAIJLM010000639.1 GCA_903821495.1 uncultured Chthonomonas sp.
GACCCCGCCCGCCTCCTTCGCCCCCCGGTTCGCCCCCTCCATAATGCCGGGACCTCCCCCCGTCATCACCGTGAAACCCGCTTTCGCTAGAAAACCGCCTACGCTACGCGCCTGTTGGTAGTGCGGACTACCCTCTTTGAAACGCGCCGAGCCAAACACCGTCACGCAGGGGCCCATGAAGTGCAGAGCGCGTAGCCCTCGCATAATCTCTGCGAAAATACGTAGCGCAAACCGCAGTTCAAAGCCGCGTGTCTGGGGACCCGAAAGAAACTGGCGTTCTGAGGAGATAGCTTTCCCGCTCTCTTCAGCGGGAACAGACTCCATTTTGTTGTCAGGCATCTCTATACCCCCATTTCACCCACCCTGTAAATAGAATAACAACGCCTATCGCAACTCCTAACCACACTCTTCCTATCAACTGCTGTAGTAGATACATATTAAGGAGCGCGATAGCGAAACAGATAGCGTAGCCCGTGATTTTCGCCCAGAGCGGGTTTGCGAACTCGCCCATCTTCCGCTTGTCTGAGGTGAACATCACGAGCGGGAAGGTGGCGAAAGAGAGTTGCATGGAGAGGACGACCTGCGATAGCACGAGTAAATCCATCGTCCCGCTTCCGCCCTTCGCCATAACCATGAAGAGCGCGGGGATTATCGCGAGTCCGCGTGTGATAGCGCGGCGCAACCAAGGCGCGACGCGAACCTTCAAGAACCCCTCCATCACAATCTGCCCCGCCAACGTTCCCGTTATCGTGGAGGACTGAGCGGAGGCGAGTAGCGCTATCGCGAAGGCGGTGGCGGACGCGCCTCCCAGCAACGGCGTAAGCATCTGGTGGGCTTGCGCCAACTCTGTAACCTCTACCCCGCCCTTATGGAACACAGAACCCGCCAGAACGAGTATCGCCGCGTTTACGAAGAACGCCGCGCCCAGCGCGAACACCGTATCGAATGTATTCCAGCGTATCGCCTGCTTCAAGCCCGCGCCCTCCGTTGGGGTGTCGCGGGTTTGTACAATGGAGGAGTGAAGGTAGAGGTTGTGCGGCATGACTGTCGCGCCCAGTATGCCCAGCGAGATATAGAGCGCCTCCGCGTTTGGCAAAATAGGGCGAAAACCTAGCAGAACCCCGCCCCATTCGGGACGCGCAAGCCAGATATTCATTACGAAACAGGCGGAGACAGTGAAGACCAGCGAGACGACCACCGCCTCTAGTTTCCGAAAGCCGTAGCGCATAAGCCCCAGAAGAATAAGGACATCTAAACTCGTTATCACTACGCCCCAGACGAGCGGAATGTGAAAGAGAAGGTTGAGCGCCACCGCCGAGCCTATGACCTCTGCAAGGTCGCAAGCGATGATAGCGATTTCGCAGGTGAGCCATAGCGCGATGGCGACGGGCTTGCGGTAGTAGTCGCGGCAGGCTTGGGCGAGGTCTTTGCCCGTCACGAGTCCTAAGCGGGCGCAGAGCGTCTGCAAAAATATCGCCATAAGGTTGGATGCCATGATGACCCACATCAGGGTATATCCGAACTTCGAGCCGCCCTGTAAGTCCGTCGCCCAGTTTCCCGGATCCATATACCCCACGCTCACCATAAAGCCGGGGCCCGCAAACGCCAGCATTCGGCGGAACCAGTTCGCGCCCTGCGGAACCGGAATACTGCGGTACGCCTCTGACAGCGAATGTTGTTCGTTAGATTGAGATGTCGCTACTTCCATGTCTCGCCTCCAACTGCCAATTCGGCTTCGCTATGACTCCCCACAAAGATATGTCCCGCCAGTTCGCGCCCTAGCGTGTGTTCGCGCTCCGCAATCCGCAGTGTGAGGGGCCCATTGAAGGGCTGTTTGTCCACCACAACTATCCGCCCGTTGAGGCGCACGCCCATCTGTCCTAGAAAGCGCAACGCCGAGGGGTCTTCGTCCTGAACGCGCAGAACCACCACTACCGCGCCCGCCTCCGCCTCTGCGAGAGAGGTTCCACGTAGCGGCTCTATCACGCCGTCGCGGGTGGGAATGGGGTCGCCGTGCGGGTCGAACGCGGGGTAGTTCAGTAGGCGCTCTATGCGGTCTTCAAAATCTTCGGAGATGTGATGCTCCAACTTCTCGGCTTCCGCGTCCACCTCGTCCCAGCCGTAGCCTAGAGCCTCGTGGAGGTAGAGTTCGAGTAGGCGATGATGACGTATCACCTCTAGCGCGACCTTCTCGCCGGCAGGGGTGAGTTTCGCGCCGTAGTAGGGCGTGTGTTCGATGAGTTTCATGTCCGCCAGCGTTTTGAACATCTTGGAGGATGCCGCCGGAGTCGTCTTCATTCTGCGGGAGAGCGCGTTTGTCGAAACGCTCTCTCCGCTCTGTTGGAGTTTGTAGATAACTTTCAGATAGTCTTCAACGGCGGGGCTGAACGGGCGGTTGACATTTTCTCCCATGAATTTACCTCCTGTACACATTTTTTTGAGTATGGTTAAATTATAACTTGCTTTGGGGGAAATGTCAAGGGCGAATGTAACCTATATCCCTTCATAAGGGGCATTGGGGACTGTATTGGGAGAGTTTGAGATATGGGAACTTTCGGACGGAGGTTGAACCCCCTGACCTCAAAAGGTTGCCGAAACTTAGGTCAAAAAACGCTTGACTCCCTCTCCCAATATGGGATACGCTGTACAAAGCCCCAAAACAGACACCTTCATTGATAAATTACACAAATGGGGGGGCGACGACGACATATTATACTGCGAACGCGCGGGTTCGCCCCTACCCATACAAAAGTGCAGTTCGTGACCGCGTGAAGTAGCCTAACCCGCGCCACCCAACACGACCGCGGAATCGTAACAAGCCCCTCTCCCAAATCGGGACAGGGGCTTCCTAGTGACAGGGTGAGGGCTTCGGGGGCTTTAGGCGGCGGCGAGAACACGTGAGCGGCTACTTTGCACGGAGGCGAAGAGGTTGCGAAGCGTGGTATCTTGGGTGGAGGCGTGGAGGGCGGGCAGGCGTAGGGCGACAGCGGTTCCCCGTCCCGGTTCGCTCTCGATACCCAGGCGACCCCGCGCCGAGCGGACAAACGCATCTGCGAAAGTCATGCCCATACCCGCCGCTTCGCGAGAGGCTTTGGTTGTGAAACAGGCTTGACGCGCTTTCGCGAGAACTTCAGGCTCCATGCCGCGCCCATTGTCTTTGAGCGTAATACAGACCCCCTGCAAACTCTCCGCGCTATCCCATTCCGGCTCCGCCGTGAGGGTAAGCGCTCCTCCCGCTTCGCCGAGCGCCTCCACCGCATTCAAAAGAAGCGCGACGAGGCTCTGCTGTAGTTGGCGACGGTTAGCGCGAACAACGGGGAGCCTAGGCGCTACTCTGCAACGCAGAAGGATGTCGTCTCTCTCCCAAAGGGGTTCGAGCATATCCAGGGTTTCGTTAATCACATCAGCGACAGGGAAGACTTGTATAGAGTTCTGCATAGCGCAGAGATACTGACGCAACCCCTCCCGCTGAGGGGCGAGAAAGCGTGTCTCGCGAGCGAGAGCGCGGAGTAGAAAGTCGAGTTTCTGTTCTGCGCCCGGCGCGTCTGGAGAGGCGACTAGAGCCTCCCGACGCAACGCCTTCGCGGTATCCGCCAACTCCGCCCAGAGGCTGTTTTCCGCCAGAGCGCCTACAGGAAGCGCGTAGGGCAGAACAGAGAGTCTATCCAGTTTCTCTAGCGATGTTTCCAGCGGTTCGTGATGGACTGCGCTGGGAACGACGAATCGAGATATTCGGGATTTTCCCACTTCTGCAACCAGTTTTGAAAGCGCTTCCAGAGCGCAATCAGAGGTCGAAATAGCGCCATCTATGTACCCCTTTCTTCTCCAACCTTCGGCAAGGAAGGCTTCGTAAGGGTCTATAAGAGCGATGGAGGCGCAATATCTATTTTGCGCCTCCATCAAGAGAGACTCCCCTTCTCCGTCCAACAACTCCGCAACAAAGAGAAACACCTCGAACCTCTCCTCTTTGAGCAGGTTACGCGCCTCTTCTACTGTGTGAACACGAGTGACGCTATCACTCGCCTGAGCGAACGCCCCGCGAAGTTCCGCCGACAGGGTATCGCCTCCCAAAAAGAGAAGGCGAACGCCCGCGACTTCTGGGCGCAAAGGGCGCGAGGCTGTATTCACTGATAGCGGGTTGAGCGTCTTCATAGCGAAACGAGTTGACTACTCCGGTTGTGGGTGAGATGAACTGTTATTGGTTGGAGGCGGGCGTATCTTGAGGGTTGGAAAGAGTCTCTTTGCAAGAACCCGTAGTTTCACGGGTTTAGGGAGGGTTAGAGGTATTCCCAGAGTCAATGTGGAATCTATCCCCGTAAGAACTACTACAAGCGATGGGAGATTTAGAAGACATGGCGACACGGACGGGCGGCTTTGGCATCGGAATACGACGGACGGGCGGGGCGTGGCAGAGAGACCTGCCCGCCTTCGCGCAGTGGGCGAAAGAGGCTGGTTTCGACGGGCTAGACTTGGGGCGCGTCACACAAGAGGAGGCGAACATCCTCGCGCAAGCCGGTCTTAGTATCGGCACAGTAGATTTGGATACCTCCGGCTTGATGGACAACGACGCGGGCAAGCGCAAAGCGGCGCAGGAACGCGCTATCGCTTACGTGCAGGAGGCTACGGCGCTCGGCGCAAGGCATTTCTTTATTGTGGTGATGACCGACCCCGCGATGAACCGCGCTGAAAGTCACGCCCGCGCTGTAGAGTCCTACGCGCCCATAGTCGCCGCGCTGGACGCGAACGACGCGGCTCTCGCGATTGAGGGCTGGCCCGGCGGCTCTCCGCACCTGCCTGCGCTCTGCTGTAACCCCGAATCCTGCCGCCGCTTCATTGCAGACCTCGGCGGCAAGGGAGTCGGACTGAACTACGACCCTTCGCACCTAATTCGCATGGGGATTGACCATATTCGCTTCCTCAAAGAGTTTTTGCCCTACGTTCGACACGCGCACGGCAAGGATACGGAACTCTACCCCGAAGCCGCCTACGAATACGGAGTGTATCAACCCTCTGTCTTCACAAAGGCGCACGGCTGGGGAGAGCAGGTCTGGCGCTACACCATTCCCGGACAGGGTTGCGCTCGCTGGACGGAGATTCTCGCCATTCTCGCCAACAACGGCTATACCGGAATGGTGAGCGTGGAGCTTGAGGACGAAAACTTCAACGGTAGCGAAGCCGGCGAAAGAGCGGGGCTAATTCACTCGCTGAGTTTCTTGAGCGGAGTTTAGCCCTCGCCCCGTCCCCTCTCCCAATTCTGGGCGAGGGGTGACTCCGACAAGGGCGGAGTCACAATTAGGCTTTGGCGCAGGTTAAAAGCCTAGCGTTACATCCCCTCCGTTATCGCATTAGCGGCAGTGGTTCCCCCTTCCCGTTTCGGGAAGGGGGTTAGGTTGTATTGTGTATTGTTTCGCGCTTTTTCGCGTGTTTTACGGTTAATTCCAAAGGGGCGGCTCTTATGCAGAGACCTCTCTGTTCCAAAATGCGCGATAACAAGATATAATACACTTATGCCTACCCCTGAGATATCCGAAAAACTGAAGACGTTGCCCATCAAGCCGGGGTGCTACC
>CAIJLM010000640.1 GCA_903821495.1 uncultured Chthonomonas sp.
AATAGCATGAAATTAACCGAAAGAAGCCCCTTCTCCCCAATTGGGGAGAAGGGGCTTCTTTCGGTTAATTTCATGCTATTTCACGCCAAATTTGCATCCCGCATTGCCTTTCGCGCTTTTTCGCGTATTTCGCGGACTCATAGCATTGCCGCATTGCCTTTCGCGGTCAAATCCCATCCCCTCACCGAAACAACGGCTCATACCGCAAATCAAGGTTTTTGACCGCCATCGTCTCATCTAAGCGAGAGACCAGAGTCGTATGCGGCGCGGTTCTTACTATTTCCGGTGTCTCCTTCGCCTCTTTCGCAATGGAAATCATAGCCTCAATGAAAGTATCAATCGTCTGCTTGCTCTCCGTCTCGGTAGGCTCAATCATCAACGCCTCCGGCACGATAAGCGGAAAGTAGTTCGTTGGAGGATGAAAGCCGTAGTCCATCAGCCGCTTCGATATATCCAGAGCGCGAACATCGCCCTCGCGCTTCTGCCTACTCGCCGAGAAGACCGCCTCGTGCATACAGATAGGCGCATTGTAGGCGACATCGTAGTATTCCGCAAGCCGCGCCCGAATGTAGTTCGCGTTGATAAGCGCGTTCTCGCTGGCGGAGCGTAGCCCCTCCTTGCCCAGACTGCGAATATAGGTGTACGCTCGCACCGCTATCAAAAACGCCCCGTAAAACGAATGAACCTTGCCCACCGATTTAGAGTTATCAAAGTTCCATCGGAAACTATCGCCGCTCTTCTCTACGGTAGGAATCGGCAGGTACGGCTCTAGGTTCGCCTGAACGCTCACCGCGCCGCAACCGGGTCCGCCGCCGCCATGCGGTGTGCTGAACGTCTTATGCAGGTTGAAGTGCATCACGTCGAAGCCCATATCACCGGGACGAGTCAAACCAAGCATCGCGTTCATGTTCGCGCCATCGCAGTAGACCAGTCCGCCCGCCGCATGAACCATCTCGCAAACCTGCTGAATATCGCTCTCGAAAAGCCCCACCGTATTAGGGTTCGTAAGCATCAACGCCGCAACATTACCACTCTCAAGCGCCTTCGCAAGTTGCACAAGGTCGGTACACCCTTTGCTGTTGGAAGAGATACCCTTAACCTTAAAGCCGCAACGCGCCGCGCTTGCGGGGTTGGTTCCGTGCGCCGAGTCCGGAATAATCACCGTATTTCGGTGTGTATCGCCCCGCTCTGCATGGTACGCCTGAACCATCATCATAGCGAGTAGCTCGCCGTGCGCTCCTGCGGAGGGTTGGAGGGTCGTCGCCTTCATCCCGCAAATCTCGGTCAGCAGGTTCTGTAGTTCGTAGATAAGCTCCAGAGCGCCCTGCACAGTCTCCTGCGGCTGTAACGGATGGAGAGACGCGAAACCGGGCAGTCCCGCCGTCCTCTCATTGACTTTCGGGTTGTACTTCATGGTGCAGGAGCCTAACGGATAGAAACCGGCATCAATCGAATAGTTGCGTTGCGAGAGATGCGTGAAGTGCCGCACGACATCCAACTCCGAGACCTCCGGTAGAGGTAGCGTTTCGCGCAAGTTCTCCGCGCCAAGCAACTCCGACGGCGACTGATACGGCACGTCACACTCAGGAAGCAGGTTCGCCGCTCTACGTCCGGGGCGGCTCACCTCGAAGATAAGGGGTTCTGTGGTGTTTTTGCTCATACTAATTCGCTCCCTCTATCGCGCTTCGCGTCGCCGCTACAAGTCTATCAATATCGCCCTTCGTCTTCGTCTCCGTCACACAGAGCAGAGAAGCCCCCGCGTACTCAGGATAGTACGCGCCCAAATCCAACCCGCCCAGTATCTTCGACTGTAGTAAGGTCTTATTCAACGTCGCAACGTCAACAGGCAACTTAACCGCCACCTCCTTAAAGAACTTCGCCTTTGGAAAAAGCGGCTCCACGCCCTCAATTTTCGATAACTCTAGTACCGCATAGTGCGCCTTCTGTAGCGAGAGGTCTGCCACCTGCCTCAAGCCGCTCTTGCCCAGTTCGCACAGGTAGATAGTCGCACAGAGCGCCATCAACGCCTGATTCGTGCAGATATTACTCGTCGCCTTTTCGCGCCGAATGTCCTGCTCACGGGTGCGAAGCGTCATTGTATAGCCCCGCCGCCCCTCCGAATCCAGAGTCGCGCCTACAATACGTCCCGGAAAACTTCGCACGAACCGCTTATTACACGCAAAAAAGCCAAGCAGAGGTCCCCCATAGCCCATCGGCGTACCGAGCGGTTGCCCCTCCCCCACCACAATGTCAACGCCATCATCCCCTGGCGGCTTGAGTAGCCCCAGAGCGATAGGGTCAACCGAATCGATAGCAAGCGCCCCGACCCTGTGCGCGGTATCGGTCAATGTCGCTACATCTTCAAGATTCCCGAAGAAGTTAGGCTGTTGGAATATCACACACGCCGTCTTATCGTTCACCATCTGCGCCAGAGCGTCCGAATCCGTCACGCCCTCCGATATGGGAGCGTCCACCACACGATACCCTGTCACCTTCGCGTAGGTCTCTATCACCTGCCGATAGTGCGGGTTGACTGCGCGAGAAACCACAATATCCGAGCGATTAAGTAGGCTCGTCGCCATCAAAGCCGCCTCTGCAAGCCCTGTCGCCGCATCGTACATGGAGGCGTTGGCTATATCCATGTTCGTTATGGCGCAGATAAGCGTCTGATACTCGTATATCGCCTGTAGCATCCCTTGACTCAACTCCGGCTGATATGGGGTATACGCCGTCGCAAACTCGCCGCGAACAGCGAGCATCCCCACTACGGTAGGGCGAAAATGGTCGTAGATACCCGCGCCCAGAAAGCAGAGGTGCGACTCCATATCCAAGTTCTTAGCGGCTAACTCTTGCAGATGACGTAGAATGCCCCCTTCGTCTAGCGCAGTAGGAACGTTCAAGTCGCCCTTGAGCCGTATCGCCTCTGGAATCGGGTCTAGTAGCTGCTGAAAGGAGGTGAAGCCCATTGCGGCGAGCATCTCGGCGCGGTCTTCCGCGGTGTTGCTGATGTAAGCCACGTTTTAGTGACCCTCCGCCTCTGCTACTTCAGCGTACTGTTCGGCAGAGAGTAGGCTGTCCAGTTCTGAGGCATCGCTCATACGTACTTTAATGAGCCATCCGCCAAGATACGGCTGCTCATTCACAATCTCAGTAGAGTCTTGAATTCCTGTATTCGATTCCACGACTTCGCCAGACACCGGACTGTAGATTTCAGAGACCGCCTTCACCGACTCCACTTCGCCAAAAGTGTCGCCGTGCGCGAGTATGCGCCCCGCTTCCGGTAGGTCAAGATACACTATATCCCCAAGCGAGTCTTGAGCGTGATCGGAGATTCCGATGACCGCTATATCGCCTTCAACACGAACCCACTCATGGGTCTTTGCATACTTCAAGTTGGCAGGAATGTTATTCGCCATTTTGGTTTTCCTCTCTGTTGCGACCTTTTGGGTCAGTATTACGCAAACCAAACTCAATCACCTACTTCACAGCGGGCGCGTCACGGTACTCAATTAACTTAGACTCAAACTTCGTACTCTCCGTACGTACCTTTTTCACAGGCTTCCCAGAAACGCTCGGCGTTTCAATCACTTTATAGTAGATAGCACCCGACTTACGACGAATTAGCCCGTCTTTACCAATATAAAGCTTGCAGACCAGCTTAGTGCAGACCAAATCTAAAGGCTTTATCGTATCCCCTTCGTCAGTCGTCACTGATGGGGTCTCCTTTTCTTTGGGAAGGTACTGCGTGAATTCGAGTACCTCATAAACGGCTCCCTCTATCGTCTCGCTCCGTAGCCCCCGAAAAGCCGTCTTACCTGCGCCCTCAACAGACACAGAGCTGTCCACTAGCCCCGTCTCCTCCAGCTTCTGATCAAACTGATTAGGGAGCCTATGCAGTGGATGCACAAAGGTTGTCGGTAAGTCGCGAAATAGGCGTAACGAAGCTCTCGACATCATATTTTGCCTTGTGGTGACAACATGCCCGCGTGAACCGGAGGCTGTCACTATCTCCTTGCTCTCCGTATGCACATCCATTGTCCCATCATTGAAATACACTGATATTTCTTGGAGCGCAGTCTGCTTCATATGGGCTTCAATCGCAACTTGAACCCTCTCCAACCGGCTCCGCAAACTCTCCGCCGCAGAACGCTGTGCTGAAAGTGCTCCAAGACACACAAACACGCACACCAGCCAAAACACACTTTTACGAGTCTCTCTACCGTTCATAACATACTCCTCAAGATGTTCTCGTAAGCATCTCTCAAACCACAAAAAAATATAACTTAACACGCCTCTGTTTGATTGCCCCTTCGCACTTAGGACTGCAATAGGCTCTTTTTAGGAACGACAACCGCGTTCGCCCGCTTGCTCCGTATCTCAATCTGCAACGCCGTACCCGTCTTAGCGAACTCTTTCGCTATGTATGCCATCGCAACGCCATGGTTTCTCATTGGGGAGAATACTCCACTCGTCACGTGTCCAACCAGCGTATCGCCGGAGTATACCGCAAACCCCTGACGTGGAACAAGTCGCTCTGTGGGGAGCGTCAGCCCGACTAGGCGCGTCGCCGACCCCTTAGCCTTAACATCACGGATTTTCTGGTGTCCTGTAAAAACAGGCTTATTCAAATCCACCACCCACATCAGCCCCGCCTCCACCGGAGTCGTCGTGTCATCAATCTCATGCCCGTACAGCGGATAGCCCGCTTCAATCCTAAGCGCGTCCCGCGCCCCAAGTCCGCAGGGAACCCCTCCCGCCGCTACTAGCGCGTTCCAAATCTCCTCTGCGCTCTCGGCAGGAACGATAATCTCAAAGCCGTCCTCCCCTGTATACCCCGTGCGGCAAAAAATCGTCGTCGCGCCAAGAAGGTCTCCCTGATGATACTGGAACCGCTTCAACTCCATTAAAGCCGCGTTCTTCGCAAGTTCCGCGACAACAGCGGGGGCGTTTGGTCCCTGAACGGCTATCATGGCGGTACGCGAACTCCAGTCCTCAAGCGCTACGCTATCGGGCAGATGTTGTGTTATCCAGTCAATATCTTTTTGGGCGTTACTGGCGTTAATAACTACCCAGTACTCCTCATCCGCCGCACGATAGATAATAATGTCGTCAATCACGCCGCCATCGGGATTAGTAAGAAGACTGTACTGCGCTTCGGAGGGTTTTAGAGTCTCTACGTTATTCGTTGTAAGCGACTGAAGCAGAGCGGTAGCGCCCGAACCTTCGAGATGTATTCGCCCCATGTGGCTAATATCGAACAACCCCACGCCGGCGCGAACCGCCCGCGCCTCTTCCAGTATCCCGGTATACAAAACGGGCATATCCCAACCCGCAAAATCCACCATTCGCGCCTTCAATGCGAGGTGCGCGGCGTGTAGCGGGGTTTTCAAAAGGTTGTTATCGCTCATGGACTTACTCTTTCTGTAGAGGCAGATTGTGGGCTTGATTCGGCGATAGGTACGGTCAATTTACCGTCAACGCGGATAATACCAGCGTTAATCGCTATCTTTTGGGGTTCAAATAGCCCTTTCAGGCGTAAATCTATATCCGTATCAATCACTGGGTTGAGTTGCTTGAGTATGTTTTTCGCAACAGGCGGGGGCAGAAGCGTCTCCGATAGAAACACGGTAGGCTCAACTAAGTCAACGTAACGCCCTCCGCGCACCGCCACTCTCGACTCCGCATAGAAGGGTTGCATACCGCCGAAAAGTCGTATTTTACCCATCATAATCACTCTATCATTTATCAGAAAGACTCTGCCGTCTTGGAGGTTCTCTTTGAATTTACGCTGAACAAAAACCAGAGCGTTCTCGGCAGTGAGGTAAACAGAGGCGGTTCCAGCCTCCGCAGAGCGCAAATAGAGGCGTTGCTTATTGAAGGCGTGTCCTAAATCGTACTTCGCGAAGGGTATATCCCCCTCCATCCGCGAAACGGGTAGCCCCGCCATCTGAAAGTCTGTCAAATGCAGACGCAAATGCCGTATACGCCCCTTCCAGCCCTCTTTTGGATGCAAATCGAAGGGGATTTTATCAACACGAACGCCGCTCCCGATAATGTCCACCGAATAGATGTCGCTGACCAGCATTCCCAACGTCCCGCGAGACTCGACTTTTGCAGTTAGTTCG
Organism: uncultured Chthonomonas sp.; assembly: GCA_903821495.1. GTDB lineage: Bacteria > Armatimonadota > Chthonomonadetes > Chthonomonadales > Chthonomonadaceae > CAIJLM01. The sequence continues at coordinate 6,126 of CAIJLM010000640.1, forward strand.
CCCTCATGGAAACTTTCGCGCACCTGCCGAACCGCGCTCCGCTCCGCCCAAGGCTTCATACCGCCCTGAACAAAGAAAAGCCCTAGCCCGCCCCAACCTAGTATTTTCCAGAGGTCGTCCATCATCTACTCGCCCAAATACGCCTGCCGCACCTCGTCATTACTAAGCAGGTTTGCGGCGGTATCTGCAAGTACGACCCGCCCAGTCTCAAGGACATATCCTCTGTGCGCGACGCGGAGAGCCTGATTCGCATTCTGCTCCACCAAGAGTATTGTAACGCCCGTTTTATTTATGTCTCGAATTATTTGAAAAATGGTCTGCACAAGGAAGGGGGCAAGCCCCAACGAGGGTTCGTCTAGCAGTAGAAGGCGTGGGCGAGACATGAGGGCGCGTCCAATAGCGAGCATCTGCTGTTCGCCGCCGGAGAGAGTTCCCGCCAACTGCGCTTCGCGCTCCTTCAAGCGCGGGAAAAGCGTAAAGGCTCTATCCATGTCTTCGGCTATCTGCGCTTTTTTCTTATAATGAACATACCCGCCGAGTTCGAGGTTCTCACGGACGGACATATTGGCGAAGACGCGCCGACCTTCCGGCGACTGGCTAATACCCAGCGCGACAATCTCATGCGCGGGTAGCAGGTGAAGCGCTTTGCCCTCAAACATAACAGCGCCGGAGCGCGGACGCACTAAGCCCGACAGCGTTCGCATAGTCGTGCTTTTACCTGCGCCGTTCGCCCCAATCATGGTGACGATTTCGCCCTCTTTCACCTCAATTGAGATGCCGTCGAGGGCGCGTATCGCGCCGTAGTATACGTGTAAATCCTGAATAACTAGCAATCCATCACTCCGTCTCTTCTCCTAAGTACGCCGCAATCACTTTCGGGTTTTTCTGAATCTCTTCGGGCTTGCCTTCCGCAATCAGTTTCCCATACTCAAGCACGTAGATACGTTCGCAAATCCCCATCACCAACTTCATATCATGCTCTATAAGCAGAATAGTCAGCGAAAACCGCTCTCGTATCTGTCGAATCAACCCCATAAGTTGCGCCTTCTCTTGCGGGTTCATACCTGCGGCGGGTTCATCCAGAAGCAGAAGTTGCGGCTCCGTAGCAAGGGCGCGTGCAATCTCAAGCCGCCTCTGTAAGCCATACGGCAGGTCGCTGGCGCGAACGTCGGCGACATCCGCTAAGTCCAACTGAGCCAAGAGGTCGCGGGAGAACGCATCAATCTCAGCATCCAGTTTCAACAGACGCGGAGTCCGTAACACTACATCGAACAGAGAGGCTTGCCTGTGGATGTTCGCGGCGATTTTCACATTTTCAAGCGCGGTCAGAGCCTTAAACAGGCGGATATTCTGGAAGGTTCTCGCCATGCCGGAACCCACAATCTCAAACGGCTTGCGCCCATTCAGACTATTACCGTCGAACGAAACAAAGCCCTCCGATGGCGTGTAGACCCCTGTCATCAGATTAAAGAGCGTGGTCTTACCCGCCCCATTGGGTCCAATCAATCCAATGAGTTCGCCTTTGTCAACGTGAACGCTGACCTCGCTCACCGCCGCAAGCCCGCCAAACCGCATCGTTACACTGTCTATTGAGAGTAACCCTGTTTGGCTCATGGGTTAGGCTCTCCCTTCCGCCCAAGCCGCCGTAGGAAGCGTGGAAGCGCAATCTCGCGGTGTCCAAAAATCCCTTGCGGGCGCGTCAGCATGAAGACAACCAGAAGCGTGGAGAAGATGACCATGCGGTACTCTTTGATAAAGTCGTTTCGCAGTAACTCAGGCAACGCCGTCAACGCGATACCTGCAAGCAGAGACCCGGATATGCTTCCCGTACCGCCCAAAACCACCATTGTCGTGATGATGATAGAGGTGTTCATATCGAAGGAGTCGGGCGTTATTCCTGTCTGGCAGTGCGCGTAGAGAACCCCCGCCGCCCCCGCGAACGCCGAGCCTATTACGAATGCCGTCACCTTTACCCGCGTTGTGTTCACTCCCATAGCGTCGGCGGCAATCTCATCCTCGCGCACAGCAAGGAACTTTAGCCCCTGCGCCGATTTGAGTAGGTTCCGCGAAAACGCTACCACAACGACCAAAAGCCCGAATATCCACACCAGCGGGATACCGTGATTGTTCACCAACTCCGTTATCGGCGTAAAACCACGTGGACCGCCCACAACATCCATATTCAGAATAACGATACGTATCACTTCGCCGAAGCCGAGTGTCACGATAGCGAGGTAGTCTCCTCGCAAGCGTAAAGAGGGAAGCCCCACCAGAAGCCCCGTTAGCCCCGCGCAGACCGTCCCAAGTACGAGAGCGATGAACAGGTTGAGGTGGTCGCCAATCTGCGTACCTGTCTGCAAAATCGGAAGCGATTTCACAACAAGGGGGCGAATAAGCATCGTCCATGCCCCGCCGACATACGCGCCCACCGCGTAGAAACCGGCGTGCCCTATCGAAAACTGCCCGGTTATCCCGTTTATCAGGTTCAGACTCACGGCAAGCGTGGCGTAGAGTCCGCACAGAACCAGAACCGAGACATAGTACTCTTTTATGTTGTCTATTATCAGGCGGTTGGCGACCAGCAGAATAGCGCAGGTCAACACAACCACCCCAATTCGCCCTAAGAGCCAGCGCATAAGCGTCTAAACCTTCTCCGCTGTATTTTTGCCCAGCAGACCCGCCGGACGCACCAACAAAATCACAATCAAAAGGATGAAAGCCACCGCGTCGCGCCACTGAGGGAACTTAGACGCGACCAACGACTCCACGACACCCATTATCAATCCGCCGAGCGTCGCGCCGGGTATGTTTCCTGCGCCGCCCAGAACGGCGGCGACAAACGCCTTCAAGCCGGGCTGTAGCCCAAAAAGCGGCACAACCTTGATATTGGTAAACGCCGCGACCATAAAGCCCGCCGCTCCCGCCAAAGACGCGCCAAGCGCGAACGTGAACGAGATAACTCTGTCCGTGTTTATACCCATCAGTTTCGCAGCGTCTATGTCGTGCGAGATAGCGCGCATCGCTTTACCCGGACGTGTATAGAGGACGATATAGCGTAGTAGCGCCATCAGAATAGCGGCGATAGCGAGAATAATCAGTCCGCTACTATCGAATACAAGCCCAAACAGATTAAACTGCCGCTTAGGAAGGATGTCGGGGATAAACTTGGGGTCGGCGCCGAAGATGTTTATGCCGCCGTTCTCTAGCATAAGCGAAACCCCAATCGCCGTGATAAGCGCGTTCAGGCGCGAACCGGAGGGCTTAATGCGCTTCGCAAGATACGCCATGACCGGACGCATAATAAAGCCAATCACCACTCCCGCGAACAGAAACACTCCTTGTCGCTTTGTGGTGGTCATGGCTCCCGCGAAGGCGGTAACGGGAAGCGCTATTACGAAGCCCCAGAAGTGCGCGTCTGCGTTACGAAAGCCATTGCGGAGAGGGCGATAGGCGAATCGCTCAATCGTAATGCCGAGTAGGGCGCAGATAAGCATGGAAAGGAGTAGCGTCACAAGGGCGAGAACCACGTTCAGCATCGCGGCTTCGGGATGTTGGGAGAGGTCTTTGAAGGGGAGCCACTGCGTACAGGCGAAGAATCCAACAAACGCGCCAATCATATAGACATCGCCGTGAGCGAAATTGATGAGGCGCAGTACGCCGTAGACCATTGTGTAGCCGAGGGCGATAAGCGCGTATATCGCCCCCGTCTCCACGCCATAGATAAGAGTCTGAACAAGAGCCTGCATTAGAGCCCAACCTGCTCCGGTTTATAAGATTTTTTGGGCTTGAACTCTTTGCCCTTTATCTCGAACACAAGCGCCTCTTTGCGGGCGTTGCGCTTCTCGTCGAGAGTGATTTTGCCAGACACGCCCGCGAAGCCTTTCGTATCCGCAATCGCGTCGCGGAGAGCCACGCTATCCAGCGACTTAGACCGTTTCAGCGCCTCGATGATGACTTTCGCCGCGTCGTAACCAAGCGCGTCCAGAGCGCCGGGCTGTTTGCCGGGGTAGGCTTTCTGGAACGCCGCGACGAAACTCTTGATGTTAGGGTCGGGCAAGTCGTGTGCAAAGTAGTGATTGGTGAAGAAGCAACCTTCCAGCGCCGTGCCAGCGCCCGGAATAAGTTGGTCGGACTCCCAGCCGTCGCCGCCGAGTAGCGGAACGGTCACACCGATTTCACGCGCTTGCCGCGCAATAGTTCCCACCTCCGTATAGTAGCCGGGGACAAGAATAGCATCGGGAGTGGCGCCCTTTATCGTCGCCAACTGCGCCTTGAAGTCTACGTCGCCACTCTGGTAGGTGGGTTCCGCCGCGATTTTGCCGCCGAGCGCCTTCAACTTATTCGCAAACAGCTCGCCGAAGGCTTTACTGTAGTCGCTTTTAACATCGGTGAAAACCGCCACGTTCTTGAAACCCTGGTCCCATGCAAACTGCGCCGCAACCACCGCTTGAAAGTCGTCCGTAAAGCAGACTCGGAAAATATAGTCGCCAATCGCTGTAACCTTGGGGTTCGTCGAGGAGGGACTAACCATCGGAACCTTCGCCTCCTGGCAGACAGGAGCCGCCATCATGCTACGGCTACTCGCCACCTCGCCAATAACGGCGATGACCTTCTCGCTACTCACGAGTTTTTGTACAACCGTTTTCGCCTGCTCCGATTTGCTGTTGTCGTCTTCAGCGACAAGTTCCAACTTTTTGCCGTTGATACCGCCTGCGGCGTTCGCCTCTTCTATGGCGAGTTTGATACCTCTATCAGTGCTAATGCCAAAGGTCGAGTTGTCACCCGTCAAGGAGCCGTACTCCCCAATTTTGATGGTATCGCCTGTAACGACATTACCACGGCTCGCCGTAGTCGTAGTCTCGCCCGACTTTCCTGTACCGTTCGGTTTACTCTCCTCTTTATCTTTACACCCCCCGCCAAAAAGAGCCGCGCTGACTAACAACGCGCCCAAAAGAGACGATTTTCGTCGTTGTTGATTCATGGTTTGTTTGCCTCCCGAAAGCAGATGTCGTATATCGCTCGAATATGCGCGGGTGTCGTGCCACAGCACCCGCCTACAAAACGCGCCCCCAAATCCAAATAGGTCTTCGCCGCCGCCGCCAACCTATCCGGTTGTACCGGATACTGAAAGCGTTCGCCCTCCCTATTGCGCGGAGGAACCCCCGCCGAAGGCTGCACAATCAACGGACAGTCCGTAGTCATTCTCAGCCGCGCCAAAACGCGGATAAAACTCTCTGGGCTGTCGCCACAGTTCACGCCAAGCGCATCCAAGTTAAGCGGCGCAATTTCTCGAATCACCTCGTCCACCCCAGAGCCATCCGGTATCACGCCGCCAGAGGTGAAGTGGAACGATACCGCCAGAAACGCCGGACGCGCCGCCCCGACTATCTCCACCGCCTCCACCGCATGAGCCAGCGAGGTGCAGGTCTCAATTAAAATCGCTCTGTGCCTTACGAGGCTCGGAATCGCTTTGCGCTCATTGCGAATAAATGAAGTCGTAAGCGAGAGCCAAACACACGCAGGGCGGACGCTATAGTGCGCGGACTGCTCGGCGAGTAGAGCGCCCATGCGAACATACTCCGCCAGGGGCTTGTTATCTCGATACCCGAACGTATTCGCGGTTAGTATTCGCGCTCCCGCCTGTAAATACCTCTCGTGGATAGCGAGAACTTTCTCTGGGCATTCACGGTTCGCTACCAGCACGCCGTTGGGGGGAACGCCCTGCGCCATCAACTCAGTTCCCATAGCCCCGTCTACTAAGAAGCGTCCACCGCCAGCGAGAGCCGATTTCAAGGCGAAAGGTGAGACAAGAGGCATAGAGACAACTCCTAGAGTTGACCTTCAAAAAGGGCTTGAAGCGCGTCCACGCGGTTCAAAACCCCGATAACTACCGTGTTAGCGTTTACGACGGGAATACGTTTCAAACCACGTTCCAAAAGGAGGAGGACTGCGGCGCGAACATCAGAATCTTCCATGACATAGAGCGCAGGCGCTGTCATCGCGTCCTGAACGAGGGTCTGCCCAACATCACGCCAAACCGAAAAAGACTCCGCCGATAGAGCGCTCTCAGCAGTGAATAGAGCCGCTACGATATCGCGCTCCGTTAAAATCCCTATCAGTGTACCCGTTTCTGACACAACAGGCAAGGCAGACACTTGATATAAGTCCATCAAGTCCGTCGCTTCTGTCAATTTAGTATCTGGAGAGACCCGCTGGACGTGGGTTTTCATCATCTCCAAAGCGCGAATCAGTTCACCGCACTGCATTAACTCTATAAACTCCTACCGGGTGGCTCACCACGCGGGCGAACAGAGTCAACCTATTTTCGAGGGCGACGGCTTTAGGATAGCGTTCCGTCCACCACGCCTCTTTCCACTTATCGTCTAAAATCGTAATATAGACAGGACTACCCTTCCATCTGGAAAGCGTCTCCGTATCGTTACACAGGTCAGGTATCACGTTTACGCAACGGAAACGGTTATTCACGCACAGTCCGGGAGCGCAGTCCCCGATGAGAACGCTACTGGAAGGCAGGTTTTGAGAGAGCCACAGACTAGCGTCGCGATGCGTATAACTTAGGTTGCGCCACCAGTCGGCATACCAGCCAAAATTGATACTCGCCCACATCACAAAGAGTATCAGCGAGGCGCTCCCCCACTCTTTCGGCAGGTCGTGAGCATACCCCGTATCGTTCGGCGCGAACAGGGCGTATATCGCTACTAATGCCGTTACAATAAGCGCGAAAAAGCCAGTTTCGCGATGCAACGCCATAAGCGCCATGTTCGCCCACTGGTACGCCAAAAAGCCCGCGATGCACGCTCGCGCTAAACGCCGCGCCATGAGGGATTCCCAAACGTCGTTAAAGTATACCAGACTCACGGCGGAGAGTGTCGCCATTGCGGGGTAAATAAGCGCATAGTACCTGCTCGGCGCGTAGTTCACAACAGCGAACAGCCCCCACCCCGCCAAGAGCCAGAGTGCGGATACCAGAACCGCAAAACGCGCCTTATGGCTCAGTTTACGCTGGAATCCCCACCCTCCAAACAGTAGAAGCGTGAGCGCGAACTGAACGGGCGAGTAGCGCGAAAGATACGGGGCAAGCCCAAGAAACTTCTGCCCAGAAACAGCCTGACCTATATTCCGAACAAGGTGCGAAACGCTGTGCGGCGCGAGTTGAAAGGTCAGGTGATAGTGGTTTGCGTGCGCCATCGCTGTGCGGTTGGGTAGATACCATATCGCAAAATAGAGCGCCAATACGCCGAACAAACCCACCGCCATACCTCCCGCTATGCGCCCCGCCTCTACCTCTAAGCGATAGTCTTCGCGTTTGCATATCCAGAACGCCAAGAACGGCGCGGGAATCAAAATCGCGCCTAGTCCGCGAGTAGCGTATACCAGCCCTAGAGCGACTCCGCTCAAAATCGCCCAACGACGTATTTTCTTTTGCGCGTCGTCCCTATCCACATTACAAAAACAGGAGACAATGGCGTAGAACGCGCATACCATCACAAACGCGGCGGGGGTATCCATAAGCCCCATGCGAGTGTAGAGAGTATTGATATGGTCTAAGCCTAGAAACAGCGCTCCAAGCGAAGCGACGCGCTCATCAAAAGCCTTGTTAAGAGCGAACCAAAACACAACAAGGGTGAGGAGGCTAAACACTACGGAGATAGCGCGAGTCTGTATCAGCCCAACCCCAAACGCCTTGAACCAACCGACTTGAAAGTAGTGTAGCGTGGGCATAAGGAGCATATTGTTGAATTCGTCCGTCTTCGCCTGCCCAAACAAGACCACGTTACGCGCATTGTGCATATAGTAGCCTTCATCGGTGAAAAGCCCCGTATCCCAAGACAGCCCCCGATAGGCATCTGAATCCAACGCCACCACTCGCAAACCAATCATCAAGCCGATAATAGCGAGCAAAACACCGACAAGAAGGACGAAACTACTCTTTTTCATCAGCGTCCTCCTCTAAAACACGCCGCCCCTGCGACTTAACGCCACGTTGCAAAACCCATAAATAGCCAAAACACCCCAAAATACTACTCAGGGTCAAAAGCGAAAAAAACAGACCGACTCGGTACGCGCTAGGCTTGAAGCGGAGCGTTATAGTATGCTTTCCCGCAGGAACCGCCATTCCTATTATCGCCGCGTCTGTTCGATAGATAGAGAGCGGCGAACCGTCGCAGTCCGCCCTCCAGCCCGGGTACGCCGCCATAGAGACAACCAGAAACGAGGGCTTTTCGCCAGCGTCCACAGACAAAACCATGCTATCCGCCTCTTTGCGCTCTACGCTCACGGCGTTGGCGGATACCCCCTCAGGAGAGGCGCCTTCAAGAGTATCTAACTCCTCTGAACGCCTATCATCATCTCCCAAAGTGACAATCGCCTCCAAAGCGGGATTAAACTCAGAGTCGGTAAGAGCCGCCTGTATTCGCCGCCTTCCCTCCACTCTTCGCACATATTTCGCCAACCACGCTTCGCCGAGGCTATCTCGATTGTGATAGGCTATCACTCCCCCTTGCTTCAAAAGCGGCTTGAGGCGGGCGTTAAAAACATCCTCCTCCGAGACCTGTATTAGGGTGGTTCCGTTGAGAATACTCATTAACCGCGTCGCAATAGGTTCGCCCCTATCCAGTTCAAGCGTCATCATACCCTCTAGTATGAGCGGCGCGGCGATGGGAACTGGCTCATAACCGTAAACCATCTCCGTACGATACCGCAATCCGATATTCGGGATGAGCGTATTCATAAACGCCTGAGTCGTCCGCCTATCGTTACGCCCGTAGTCGTTGTAGTTCACAAAGCGCCGCCAAAGGTTCACATAGTGCGGAATATAGAGCCTTCCTCCTTTGGTAAGGGGATTCTGCGTGATTTGCGGCGTGTAGTCCAGTCGCTGATAAGGTATGGTCGGATTCCACTCTACGCTAAACACGATAAGAGGAAGCGCAACGCAACACGCCAGTATAGCGCCCCTCGCAACCCCGCCTTTCGCGACAACCGCCTTCGCGCCAATCCCTGTAAGAAAGGCGAACGCAAGCGTTGTGAGATAGAGGAAACGCGCAGGGTCGTGGAAACGGTTTAAGCCCGGCAAGTAGTAGAACGCAAGGGAGAACAGCCCGCCGTGCATCCCAAACGCAAGCCAGATAGAGACTCCCGCCACCACAAACCAAAACGCCACCACGCGCCGCCGCCGAAATGACTTCACCGCCGCCCCAATAAACACGAGCGGTAGCCAACCGACAAATATCGCAGGCTCCCAAGCATTGCCTCTGCCGCTATAGTCGCCCGTTGCAGGATGCCCCCAGTAGTGCGGAAGTAGCAGGGTGAGTAGCTGCTTAGGCTCCATATAGAACCTATTCGCCTCCTTCACATCCATATCCACACGCGGACTCTCCCGCGTCAACTGAAGAACGGGAAGTACCTGAACCGCGCTCAAACCCACCCCCCATACAAGCGCAAAAAGAAGGGGTAGGCATCTCTTAATCCACCAAAGAACGACTCTTTCTGGCTCTTGCTGAGAAGCGTAGTCCCAGAGCCTCAAACCCGTATAGATAACGCTTACCCCTATAATAAAGTACGCCATTTGAGGGTGCGCGGCGAGAACTAACAAGCCTACTGTCACCGCAATTTTGACGATGTTCTTGAAATGCGGAGCGTCCAACTGCCTATCGAGTAGCAAAAGGAGAAGAGGACAGAACGGCGCGGACATCACCATTGGCGGGAACTGTAGGCGGGCTATCAGGCACGCGCTTCCCATGTAGGTCATGCCTCCCATGAGAGAAGCCCAATGAGAGCGCGTCCAACGAAACAGAAAGTGGTAGAAGCAGATTCCACATAACACAAGAGAGGCGTAGCAGACGATGTTTAGATAGACCCAAGCGGGGACAAACGCTAAGAGCGGAGTAGTAGGATAGAAAACCCACATCTGCGGATTACCGACAAAAGGCTGACCGCCAAGCAGATAGGGATTCCAGAGCGGTATCCGTCCGCTGAGAAGCGCCTCCCGCTCGAAATGATGCATGGGTTCAAAATAGAGAAGTATGTCGCCCCAGTAGAGCGCCCTGCCCAGAAAGAGGGGATAGACCAGCAGTACGCCAAAGAGCGCAAAAAGTAAATAGGCGCAGGTGACTTTGCTAAACTTGATTCCAATATCGCGGAAGATGTTAAACATAAGGTAAGAGTTCACTCTTTTGGGAATTAACCGCGAAATACGCGATAAATCGCGAAAAAATGCACACTGCAACCCGCCCTAGAGTAGAGCCGCAAGCCCCTCAAATCTCAAACCACAAAAACTCCTCTCCCAATTTTGACAAGCCTACCGTAGGAAACTGACCAACTTACGGGATAAGTCCTTCTCCCGAATCGGGAGAGGGATGCCTGCAAGGCAGAGTGACGGCTAAGAGAGGTTGCGCGGGTTATGTAAAAATTCCTGCAACCACTCGGTAGGAGGTACAATTAGGGTGTTAAGTGTGGTGAGTATAGCGCATACGCGCAGAATATGTCAAATGAGAGGGGCGATCAACATTGAGCGGAACCAATGTAGCGATAATTGGCGGTACAGGCTTCGAGAGCGTGCCGCCAGAGATATTCGCTGAAACGGTGGAGGTGACAACGAAAGCGGGAACGGTCTCGCTACTCAGCCTGTCGCATAACTACGTCGAGCCGAGTAAAATCTACTTTCTTCCTCGCCATGGTGCAGACCACTCCATCGCGCCGCATCAAATCAACTATGCAGCGAATATCCTAGCGCTCAAGAAATTGGATGTCGGGTATATCTTCGCGACAAACGCCGTAGGCTCTCTACGTCGCGACCTGCCGCCCTCCTCCCTTGTTCTTTTTGATGACTTTATCGATTTTACATCCCAGCGCCCTAAAACGCTGTTCGCGCAAGGCGACGCATGGCGGCATACAGATTTCACACAGCCGTATAGCCCCCTCCTACGCGACATCCTTCTCAGAGCCGCGCAGGAGGCGAACGTCGCCATTCATCCAAAAGGAACCTATCTCTGCGTGGAGGGTCCCCGCTTTGAGTCCCCTGCCGAGATACGCGCCTTCGCTCAGTGGGGCGCGGACGTGGTAGGCATGACGGGGCTGCCGGAAGCGGTCTTCGCAAAAGAGGCAGGTATCCACTACGCAGGGCTAGGCATTGTCACCAACTACGCGGCGGGCATGGAGGCGGAGCCTATCTCGCACGAAGAGAACTCCCGCATCATGGAGAGCATCGTCCCGATAGCGCGAGAACTACTGCTTTTCGCCGCCTCCTATCTGTTTCCGAGTTAGGAAAGTATGCCGATGAGCCTCATAAGGAACCTGCTGTGGCACTTACGGAACCGCCGCAATAACAAATCGTTAGCGTCAACATATAACAATGACAGAGAAGCGTACGAATTTGACAGATACGTATGGTGGTTGATATACCTTCGCCAACGCCAAACGAACCCATTCGCGTCAATATATAAGGATTATCGCGTAGAATCCATCTTTGACAACGATATGGTGGATGGGGAGATTAAACCTCCGTGGGTAATCCATCGTGACAGTCCTCCATGGGACGGATTCTGGAAACAAGGAGACGGCGAATTTTGGAAGCTACATAGATTCCATCCTTTTTTCAAGGGGCTAACCCCGGAAGAACGAGTAGCCTATGTTGACAAATGGGAAGCCCCCAATGAATGGCGACAGAATCTACTACACCCTATTAACCCACACAGATGGGATAAGGAGCAGTAAAGCCCTGACTCGCCCTACTCCTCTGTTTTCGCCCCCTCAATCGGCGCAGGTTTGCCCTGTCGAAGCGCAGTTAGCCAGTCGCCATAGCATCGCCTATTATACACGCCGTGCGAGTCGTTCCTGTCATTGTGTTCGCCCCTAGGTAACAGGATAATCTCTTTCGCGCCCTTCACCTGATTCGTAGCCGCAAGGATACCCGCAGGAGGACAGGTCTGGTCGATTAAGCCGATACCTACCAACAGAGGACAGCGTATATGAGACGCGAAGTTGACTGCATCGAAGTACTGCGCCGCCTCCCGAACGCGCTTCTCATCCTTGCCTTTCGCCTGATAGTACCACTTGGGCCACCCTGGGTCTCTCCCCGCATCGGGACCTAGCATATCGCACCCCGCCGGAACGCTTGCCAGCGCCGCCGAGATTTTGGGGTGTAGCCCCGCCGTTACGAGCGTCTGCTGTCCGCCCTGACTTCCGCCCATCACTACCAGCGTTTTACCGTCCCAATCCGGGCGCTCTGTAAGGTACTGCGCCGCCCGATAGCACGATAGGTACATCCGTAAAAAGTAACTCGTCTCGCGGTCATCGTTTCCAATCGCGGGATAGTCGCGAAGCGCGCCGGCGGACTGCTCTCGATAGAACTCAGCCGTTTGGTCAATGGGTAGGTCGTGCGCCTCAATGTTCAAAACAAGCCACCCCTCATTCGCCCTATCCGTCACCCACGACTTATTCAGCCCGTAAACCCCTGCCCACTGAACAATAAGGAGCGCGGGAAGCCTCTTTCCTTCAACGGGACGCGCCACCTGCCCTTGAATGTGCGTTCCCCGAATGTTATTCATGCCTATTTTCCAGTAAGCGACGTTAGGCTTGCCAGAATCGCCACTCTCCAGAACGGGGTTAGCGGGAACCGCATCCAACTCCTTGATTTTCGCTTTCCAAAAAGCGTCGAAATCTTTGGGGCGTTTTGAAGAGGCTTTGATTTTGTCATTAGAGAACACAGCCCCGCCAAGCGCTCGGTACTCGCGCCCTTCTGTCGTTTTGAGCCTAAC
>CAIJLM010000641.1 GCA_903821495.1 uncultured Chthonomonas sp.
CCAATCGCCACACGTTGACGCAGTTCTAAGAGTTCCTGCCTATCCATCAGCATAAGCCTACGCAGTTCGGACGCTTCTATTTCCCGCGCTTCCCGTTGTGCAGTGAGTTCGCCCCGCAGGAAAGCGTTCTCCGCTTGCAGTTGCGCCACCAGCGCGGTGTCGGGGGGCGTTTCGCTTTGCCTTTCCGTTTCGGGTTCGCTCGTTTGCTTCTGTTCGCCTAACGAGAACGAGAACGGTTCGGGGGTAGAGTATTCCTGTTCTCGTTCCTGTTTATCTCGCTCTTGAAGCGCGTCCCCTATCTCATTGAGAACGAGAACGGAAACAGTTCGGGCTGTTCTCGTTCCTGTTCTCGTTCTCGTTTCCCGTTCTTTTATGAGGTCGCTCCACTCAGGACGCGCAAGGAAACGACGTAGGCGCGGAATAGTCACGCCCAACCGTTGCGCCGCCTCCGCAATCGTGATAAACTCCTCCGCTTCGCTCATTTTTACCTCGTGTAAGGTTGGATTGTTCGCAGTCCCGGCAGGTGGGCGTAGTGCTTCGCGTTGAAGGTCGCGAGAGTGAAGTCATGCCCCACCGCGACGGAGGCGATAAGAATGTCTAGGAAGTCCACTCCATGCGAGAGGCAAAAAGGCGCGTAGTTTGTGATACCCTTCTCTAAATCCTCCCGCGTCGGATAGAGAACAGGGAAGTTCATCAGCAACCTTTCGGCGACGGCGTACTCCTGCTTATTTCGACTGCCTCCCAAGAGTTCTAAGGCGGTGAAGCAGGAGACGACGGGAAAATCCGTTACGGAGGAAATCCAAGCAAGAGCCGCAGGTCGTTTCCGTATGAGGTCAATCATCACATCGGTATCTAGGAGCATTTCGGTCAAGACGCTTCTCTCCGGTATCGCCCCGTGCGAAGTTTACGCGCCAGTTCGGGGCTATCTTCGGGTATATCGTTCCATATTGCGACAATGCCCTCCTGTTCCCACGCCTTGACAGCCTCCGCAGGAGTGCGTTTCGGGGGCGGGATAGGAAACTCTCCGGCGATAGCGCGGGAAAGATACTCCTCCACCGTCAAGCCCCGCTTACGCGCTTCCGTCGCGATTCGCTCTTGCTGTTCCGGTTGCAGTTCTATCGTAATGCTCATTTCGTTAGTCCTTTGCTCAAAAGCCCTCAAAATACACCTGTTTTCGCCCTACGTTGGCTTGTGTGACGCTGTACCCGCTTACGAGGCTAATCACCCTCCGAATTTTCCAGAGAGTCCCCTTTTTGCGTCTAATCGTAGGTTGAACCGTCCGCCTCGTCGTTCGGAGCGTTCGGGTCTATCGCCAGCTCGGTCAAGTCGTACCTGTCCGGGTTCTCTGTCTCTACGGCGAACACAAGTTCTCGCTTTCGGGCTATGGACTGCCATAGCAAAGAGTGGGCGATGCTATCTGCCTCCTGCGTCTCTCCGACGCTCAGGGCTTGTATGATACTGAGCGCCAATTTCCGAGAGAGTTCCGCAAACGCTTGCGCCTCAGTTTGTATTTGGTTCACTGGCTTCCGCCTCCTTCTTCGCTTTCTCTTCGCGATACTTCGCCCACCGCGCACGGTGAGCCGCCTTAATCTTCTCCATGACTTCTTCGCCATGCCCTTTGAACTTGCTACCATTCGCCGCGCTGGTCTGTTTCTTGCGTTCCGAAGTGGTAGAGCCTAGTAGCCGCGCCGCTTCCCGCCGAGCGTCCATGTCGCCGCCTTGTAGCGCCGAGCCTGTTTTCTCTGTTGTGTTCATCTGTCTACCTCCTATACTAATCTATTGTATCACTTAACGGTAGCCAATTCAAGACTTTCTTGGAAATACTTCCTACCTTATGGGTAAAAAGCCTCCCCCTGTCCTATTTATCAAGGCAGGGAGAGGCTCGGCTCTATAGCCTTGTTGTTTTTGAGATTTTGTTTTTGATGTACTCTGTGATTAGGCTTGCCAACAAGTGCGCCATCAGAGTTGATATAAATTCCATCGTTGAGGTTCCTTCCTAGAAGTAAAAAATAAACTTCAAAAAGGAACCTCCTTAAAAATCCTCCTATTCTATCTCTATCTCCCTATCTCCCCTATAGTCCCCTCTTTCCCTCTTTCTCTTTCCCTCTTTCTCTTTCCTTCCCTCTATGCGTCAAGGCGGCTACTACTTCAAGTACTGGTATAGCGTCTCCCTGCTTACTCCGAACTCTTTGGCGAGGGCTGTCCGGGACTCCCCAGCGGCGGCGCGGCGAACCAGTTCCGAAACCTGCTCCCCTGAAAGCGAACGTTTCCGCCCCTTGTATACGCCCTTCTGCTTCGCTATGGCGATGCCCTCCCGCTGGCGTTCTCTGATAAGTGCCCGCTCGAACTCGGCAAACGCGCCCATCACGGAGAGAAGTAAGGTAGCCATCGGAGAGTCGTCTCCCGTGAAGGCAAGCCCCTCCTTAACGAACTCGATACGGACTCCCCTACCCGTCAACTCCTGAACGATGCGCCGGAGGTCGTCAAGGTTTCGCGCTAACCTGTCCATGCTGTGAACTATGAGCGTATCCCCTTCGCGAATGTAGGCGAGCAGCTCTTCGAGCGCGGGGCGGTTCGCGGTTCCTCCCGATGCCTTGTCCGTGAATACCTTGTCGAGGGACACGCCGTCGAGTTGGCGTTCCGTGTTCTGTTCTTCGCTGGATACCCGTATGTACCCGATGCGCTGGCTCTTCATTTCGAGTAGTCCTTTGTGTCAATTTAGGCTCTTAGACTTGCTTCACACAGTGTCAGAAAATACCAAAACGGACTCTATTCTGACGGGTTATCGGTTGCTTTCTGACATCAGGTTAGAGTACACCCTAATCTGACACAGAGGAGGGAACCCCGATTAAGAGGCTACTCTCTCGAATGTCCTCGAATGCAACGTTTGCATCGTCTTTCGTGATATTACTTAGGCAGGGCAGGAGGAGAAGGGCGCAAGGGTGGCGAATCGATTCATTGCAAAACTATACAAGGAGATTCCAATGAAACACACACATCAACTCTTGCGCGGCGCGTTCGTGTCCGCTCTACTTCTTGCTTCGCTCCCCGCTACGGCGCAGACGTTCTTTGGGGCTGGTGGAACAACTAATACTGCGGCAAGCATGGCGGGCGGCTACAATGTGGGACTTGGCTATGGCGTCCTTACCGCCAATACTACGGGTACACAAAATACCGCTAACGGCTACAACGCCCTCAACTCCAACACAACGGGGACGAACAACACCGCAAACGGCTATCAAGCCCTCTATAACAACACAACAGGGTTAGGTAATACGGCAAATGGCGTTTACTCCCTCTACTCCAACACAACAGGCTGGTACAACACCGCAAACGGCGCAGGCGCTCTCCAGAGCAACACAACAGGCTGGTACAACACCGCAACAGGTAGTCAAGCCCTCTCCTCCAACACAACGGGGACGAACAACACCGCGAATGGCTATGCCGCCCTCTTCTACAACACAACAGGCGGCTTCAACGTCTCGGATGGCTACTACGCTATGAAAGCCAACACCACCGCCGCCTACAACGTGGCGGTGGGCGTGCAATCTCTCTACAAAAATACTACGGGTAGCAGCAACGTCGCTATCGGCTATAAATGCCTCTACAACACGAACAAGGGCAAGGGCAACATCGCTATAGGCTTCCAAGCGGGTTATAACCTCACCAGCGGTAGCAACAATATAGACATCGGTAATCTCGGCGTAGCGGCAGATAGTGGAGCCATTCGCATTGGAACCACTGGTACGCACACATCCGCATTCATCGCGGGTATCAATGGTTCTACAGCAAGTAGCGGGGTGGCGGTATACATAGACGCAAACGGGCAACTTGGAACCGTAACCTCCTCCCGCCGATTCAAGAAGGATATTCAGAGCATGGGAAGCGTGAGCGACAAACTGCTTCAACTCCGCCCCGTCACCTTCCGCTACAAGC
>CAIJLM010000642.1 GCA_903821495.1 uncultured Chthonomonas sp.
AGCACTATATCGAAGTTTATCGTTTCTACCTTTGATTGCTTTTCTTAACTCTTGTACACCAATCTGCCCTAATTTATTGAATTCAATAGTGGCAGTATCGTCTGGTTTGGACATATCAATGGACTGACTAATAATCCGAATGAGTTCTTTTGCACGTTCCGTAGGTATTTCTTGAGAAAGGCAAGCAGGTGATAATGAGAATAAGCAAAACACTAATAGTAAGAGTAAAGATGGTTTGGGTAGATTGCCACAAATGCTAAACATCACAGTATATCCTCCCATGAACAACAAAAGTAGTAACATCTTGTATGCAAAAAATAAGCGTACAAAGTAGTAGATGTTGAAAAAATGAACTCTTTCCTGAAGTGATGCGTTAATACAAGTCCGATTTTACAAATTTACGCTAGTGCGAATTAGACACATAATTCTGACACATATAAGTGAAATTTACAAGTACTTCTAACAGTAGAAAGAGCAATTATGGAGACTATGTACCACTAGCCTTTTATACCTAATCCCCGCTCCGAAGCGGGAAGGGGTGACTAAATTGGCAGTTGGTTTCAGTCTCTCAGAGGTCGTTAGAGAGCATAAGCACCTATCCGTCAAGCTCCTCTCTTTAGTAGGGAAGGGGTTAAGCGCACTTTTTGCGGGTGGCTTGTAGGAATAGAACCGTATTGGTGAAATCGGTCTCGCTCTTTCGCCTCCACACTCCCAGTAGCGCCTTGACTAGCCCGCCATAGTCGTTTTGCGCGATGGACTTGTCGTCAATGAAGATGACTCCAGCGTGAGAGCGCCCCTGCTCGCCCCACTCTTTGAGAACAGGGCGAATCGTACTCTGGTCGAATGTGACCAGAGTGATACGCTCTTCATAGGCTACTTCAAGAATCACTTCATCATTGGTGTGAAGAAACTCTCCGTTACGCCAGTGATGGATGCTTACTATTCGCGCCAGCGCGTTTTTGAGCGCTACTTGCTCTGCGACTATGGGGGAGATATGTTCATCCAGAAGAAGGGTGAGCATACTACCCCTCATCCTCCAGAGAGAGAGTGAGTATCTCAGCGTTTGGGACAGCGCGTTGTAGCGTCTCAAAGTTGGCGGCGTTATGGTCTTCTATGGCGACATCTATCTCCTCTGAGTACTTGGCGTAGTAGTTCAGAGCCGCTTTGACCCAGGAGAGGGGCTTTTGAAAGTGGTCGGCAGTTTTTTGCGCGTTCTTATCGAAACAGGTTTTAGCGACGTAGATGACCCACCATACCGTCAGGCGAGAGCCTTTCATGTAGACCTGCCGGCCTTGCGGGGAGTGGCGGAACTCTATGAGGGCGTACTCTGTCTCTCTCAAGTGTTCCTCAACGAGGAGGGCGCTTGTTTCGCTCGGCGTTTTTCCGAGTGTGCGCGAGTAGCGTTTTAAACGCGCTAGTTGCTCTTCCTGTAGCCTCATACTCACAACGTGGGACATCGGTTTCCGCCTTCTGTTTACATTGCCTCTATTGTAAACGATTTGTTCCGTAGAGTCAAGGCGTGGGCGTTTTGTAAGAGTTCACCCATTTGGGAATTAACCGCGAAACACGCACAGTATAGACGACCCTAGAACAACGCGCTAAAATTCCCAATCTCAAACCTCACCCCGCCTCTCCTTTGCGAAGGAGAGGCGGGGTGAGGTTATGTGAACCCCCCCGTAACGAGTGAGAGACGGCGTATTCCAAAAAGAAAAAAAGGGGACGTACACTTAGGCACGCCCCCTGTAAACCCGCACGTAGAACCGGAGCTGATGAAACGTGCGGCACATCAAATAAAATGTTTTGGTCTATTGACGGCGGCGCGGCTTCACAACCTCATCGTTGTCGTCGCCAGCGTCGTCTCCCCTTGCGACCTGTTTTTTTTCGCTGTTGTTGATGGATTTCTTCGCCATCGCAAGTTGAGTGGAGTTTGGGTCATCTTTGGAAACCCGCTCTATCTCCATCACCTTTTTCGCTATTTTGCAGAAGGCGGGACCCGCAACATCTCCGCCATGAGTGAGAACGCCCTGCGGCTCGTCCACCATCACTAAAATCACGGCGCGGGTCTTCACGTTCGGGCTTGCCGGGGCGAAGCCTACGAAGGAGCTAGTGTATGTGACCGGGGTGGTGTGCTTACGGGCGGTTCCCGTTTTGCCCGCCACCTGATACCCTGTAATCGCCGACCTACGCCCTGTTCCTCCGGAGACTACTGCGCGAAGCATCTCTGTCACCTCTTCGCTCACTTTGGGGCTAACCACGTCTCGCACTTTTATCGGCTTTATTTCCGTCACGCTACCGTCCGCCGCGACAATTTTGGTAACAAGGCGCGGCTTCATCAGCGCGCCGCCATTGGCGATAGCCCCATAAGCGAGGGCGACATGGATAGGGGTTGTCATCACCGAGTGTCCGAATGAGACGCGAGGCAAGTCCGCAGAGGTAAGCGTCTTCTGGTCGATTTTCTTGCTCAATCTTCTGGATTCTGGGCTGAATCGCCCCTGTTCGTCCCTCTCCATCCGCCTTTTGCTGGTGATGGGCAACTCCAGATTATCGCAAATACCAAACTTCTCGAACATCATGCGGAGGTCTACCCCTCCGATATGTTGCCCTATCTGCGCCGAACCGATGTTACAAGAGTGTTGTAGAATTCCGAGTATCGTCAGCAGTTTGTGCTTCTTACCAGCATCGCAGTGAATCGTTTTGTTTCCTACTACTAGCCCCCCAGAGCAGAAATAGGTGTCGCCGGGGGTAATTTTGCCTAGTTCCAGCCCTGCGGCGATAGTCAGCGTTTTCAGAACAGAACCCGGTTCTAGTAGGTAGGTGGCGCATCTATCTGTAAGCGCGGCTTCTCTCTCGTCTGCGGTCATACCGGACTGCGGAGCGGTCGGGTCTATAGTTGGCGTAGAGGCGAGACCGAGTAGGTCTCCCGTATAAGGGTCTAGCACAACGATAGAGACCCCTTTTGGGTGGAAATCCGCTTGCAGGCGTTGCGCCTCGCTCATTACGAGGTGCTGAATCTCTTGGTCTATTGTGGTGTAGATGTTGCTTCCATCACGCTTTGGATGCTTTTCATCAA
This sequence comes from uncultured Chthonomonas sp., assembly GCA_903821495.1. Taxonomy (GTDB): domain Bacteria; phylum Armatimonadota; class Chthonomonadetes; order Chthonomonadales; family Chthonomonadaceae; genus CAIJLM01. Next base: position 3,071 of record CAIJLM010000642.1, read on the forward strand.
TTTTTATCGTATTGAGGAAGACTCGCTTCAAGTTGTCGAGTTCGGCGCTGGCTTTGCCATCTGAGCCGTGCAAGACCTCTTCCAAACCCTGCTCCAAGCCCATTACGCCCCGCTCTTTCGGCTGTTCGCCGGGTTTAGGTTCAGGGGTGTTAAGCCTTCCTATAACATGGAGAGCCTCTTCGCCCATAGCGTATAAGCGGCGCGTTTTCTCTACTACATTGAAGCCTTCAAGGAGTTTCTTCTCTTTTTTGAGAGCGCCCGGATTTGACTTGTCGGCGACCTCTTCGACAGGGTTGCGTATTGGTTCCGTCTTCTCCCAAGCGACATCTTTCGCTACTATCAGTTGATAGGGAACCGGAAGCGACCTCCACTTGCCGTTCGGGTTCGCCTGTTTTTGCCTTTCGAGGTCTGCTTTCGCTTTTGCAATAGCGGGCGCTATTTTTGCAAGATGCTTGGTTATCTGTTGTGTTATGGATTCGGGAGATACGCCCAGTTTCTCCGCAATATACTTTACGTCCAGAGCGAAATCTTTTTGATGCGGTATAAAACGCGCGCCGTCCTTCTCTTCCGAAGGAATCAGGGAGCAGTTGAAAACCACATCTCCTAGCACCTCGTTTGTGGCGAGCGCTATCTCGTGGCGGTCATAGATAGAGCCGCGTCGCGCCGTCATATCTACCTTACCAAGCCGCCCTTTCCGCGCCTCTTCGCGAATAGTCTCTCCGTGCAGAATTTGAAGGTAGGCGAGGCGACAACCAAGGGAGAGGAAGAGACCGCAGAACGTTCCTGCGATAACCTGCGTCCGCACCTTGAAATTTGCGCTATGCCTACGGTTTTTGCCTATTTTCGCCATGTCGCGCTTCGCTTTCCGAGGTGTCAGAGGGTGATAGCCTTCGTCTCATCCGCAGGAACTAAATGCTCCGGAGTGTTCGGTAGAGAGACTTTCTTTTCCACCGAGAAGGCGCTAGTCTCTACGTTCTTTTTGTCTCTCATCACATTACGTTCGATTTCCGCATCTTTTAGGTGGTTCACTAACATACTGTGGCGTTGACGCTCAAATTCGATATTGGCGTTCCCAACGAGATAGAACATGACTCCCATCCATAAGAAAAAAAGAGAACAACACACCGCAAAAAGCGTCTGCATCTGTGTTTTGATTCGCTTGGATGTCGCCCATTTTTTTGTAGGGGTAGTGGCGGGAGACTCTAGGCGCGTGTCGGTTTTTCGGGCTGGATTTGCGGACATGGGGTCATCTCTCCTTCGCTACTCAAAACACAAAATCAAGGTAGGCGTTGCGCCACTCGCATTTTCGCGCTTCGTGAGCGCGGGTTTCTAGCCACCTCTTCGGCTGTCGCCATAAGCGGCTTCTTGGTTAGGAGGCGGAGGGTAGGCTCCTCTCGCTCTTGCATCCTAAAAACTGCGGGCGATGAGCCGGGGGGCGAAGGAGTCAGCCCCGCGGCTTTCGCGAATGTCTGTTTCACCACTCTGTCTTCGAGGCTATGGAAAGAGATACAGGCGCAACGCCCTAAGGGCTTTAGGCGGCGTACCACTGCATCCAGAGCGGTCTGTAGCTGTTCAATTTCGTTATTGAGGTGTATGCGTATCCCTTGAAAAGCGCGAGTCGCGGCGTGAATATCTTTGGGATGCGCGGCGCGGGGTATCGCCATCTCCACCAGTCGAGCGAGTTGCCCTGTGGTCTGCAACGCCTCTCCCCGACTGCGAAAAGCGACTATGGCTTGCGCGATTTTGCGAGAAAAGCGCTCCTCCCCATACTCCCACATCACCCGCGCAATCTCCGCCTCGTTCGCGGTAGCGAGAAACTCCTGCGCGGTCATTCCCTCCGACGTATCCATCCGCATATCGAGGTACTCGTCTCGTCTTAGACTGAATCCACGGGGCGCATCAAGTTGGTGTGAACTGGTTCCGGCATCAAGTATCACTCCATCCAAGCACTTTTCGGGCAGGTTCTCAGAATTTAATATTGAATCGATACAATCATACGCAGAATGATGTATACTGATAACAAGGCTATTTTTGTAGGGCGCAAGCCTCCGCTTCGCGACCTCTATCGCCTCTAAGTCCTTATCCACGCCGATAAGGGTTCCGTTGGGGATAAGCCTTTCGGCTATCGCGCTTGCGTGTCCGGCGCCGCCCAACGTCAAATCAAGAAATGTCTCGCCGGGTTTGGGCTGTAGGTATTCGAGAACCTCGTCCATCAAAACGGGAACGTGATAGCCCTGTTGTTCGGCGGTCATGTTGGCTACGCTACTACTTCGTTGTTTGGCGCGGGTTGTGTCGTATCAGGGGTTTTAATATCGGCGCTAAGGTTAGCAAGAGCGACATTGACGGCATCATCGCTATATCCTTGAGAGTACGTCTCCCACCCGCTGACGCTCCAAATTTCAATCCAGTTGTCGTTTCCAATAAGGACGACGGGCGTAGACTCTTTTACGCCAATCCACTCTCGTATAAAGCGCGGCAAAGTAAGTCTACCGTTATTGTCTACAGTAGCGCGTTCGCAGTTGTTGTGCATACGTTGCATGAAGATACGATGTTTTTCAAACGCATCCAGCGGAATTTTTTGAGCGAGAGTAGCCTTGAGTTCACGCCAAACAGGTTCAGGATAGATACGCGCGTGTTTGCCGGAACCCGCTGTAATAACAACGGCGGTTCCCAGCTGCTCTTTCAGCACGCTGGGTATCAGCAAGCGCGATTTATCGTCCAGATTATGGTCGAAGTGTCCGTATAGTTCGTAGGAGGTTTCCGGCATCCTGTATGGTGTCGTCTTTCTTTGCAAAACGGCGCAAACATCTAAACAAAGGCTTCCCCTGAAGTTCCCCCATGATTCCCCCAAGAATCCACTTGGGGTAATAATACACCCCTTCTTGGCTTCCGTCAAGAGGGTTAAAGGGGTTTTATCAACTATTTTTTAAGAATTATTGACGCTCGACATATCTCGTAGAATAAAGAAGGCTCTATTTTGTCTACTGTTGCAACCCCTCCCCTTCCAAGCCTCCGCTAACCTTCCTCTCCTCGTTTCACGCCGCTTCCTATTCTGGTAAGAGTTACTGGATTTCCCAAAATCTACGAGCGGAAACCCATGCGCTTAGGGTAGAATTAAAAGGAAGATGGCTCATAAACCGCCGCTTCCTCGCCCCTGCAACCGCCCTACTCGTTTTGGGAACCGCCGCCTATGTTCTGTACGCCTATCACACGCCCGCTAAAACTGTCTCCGATGTCCGCTTCGGGGAGCGCTCAAGAGAAGATTCACATCCCTCTCAAAATCAACCTATTTGGAAACTTCGAGGCGCTAGTCGAAGGACAGCCTTTGCCGCGCCTCCGCTCTCGCAAAGGGGTTCTCCTGTTTGCGTTGCTGATACTTCGCGCCAACAAGGAGGTCTCCCGCGACTGGCTTGTGGCGCAGGTATGGCCCGATAGTTCCGAGATACAGGGGCGACAGAGTCTGCGGCAGAGCCTCGCCGACCTTCGCGTAGCGCTGGGCGGACAGGCGCATCGCCTTGCCTCGCCAACCGCGCAGACTATTCTGTTCGACGCGCACGGCGCGGAGGTGGATGTCCTCCGATTCGATACGCTTCTCCGCTCTCCTAACCCCGCGCTCCCCCTGCTAGAGGAGGCTATCACCCTCTATCGGGGCGCTCTTATGGAGGGGAGTTTTGAGGTTATCCTAACTCAAGAGCAGGATTTGAGGAGGCAGTCTTTTTTGGAGGCGGTGGGGGCTTACGCAGAGCGTGTGTTATCACGCGAGGTCGGGGCGAAAGCAGTCTCATTTGTGAAGCGCGGCATTTTGGAAGACCCCCTGCGCGAAAGCCTCTATCGCTCGCTCATGCAACTCTACGCGGAGGAGGGCGACTTCGCCGCCGCGATACAGACGTATCGCGATTTGCGCGTGCGACTACAGGAGGAGTTGAGCGCGTCGCCGGAATCTGAGACCGTCTCCCTCTATCAGGCTTTGCGGACGAAAGCCCGCGCAAAACTCCAACACGAACCTGCCCTGCCAGAGAAGCCTCCCGCCCTTGAGGAAAAGCCCGTCGCTCCTGCGCCTCCCGCCTCTAAATCGGCTCTGCCGCGCCCTATCATGGGGCTTATCGGGCGTGATAAGGAGGTAGGCGAGATAGAGGCGTTCGTGCAGAAATCTCCGCTGGTTACGCTTTTGGGAATAGGGGGAGTGGGAAAGACCCGACTCTCTATTCAGGTAGCCCGCAACCTTGCGGCGCAACGCTTAGAGGCGTTTGAGGATGGGGTTTTCTTTGTCGCTCTCGCCGCTGTCACAGACCCCGCGTTTCTGCTTCAGACTATCGCCACAACTCTGGGGGCGCGCGAAACGCAGGGCGAAGACCTGCCTGACACGCTTAGGGTGTATCTGCGCTCTCGCTCGCTATTTCTGATTTTGGATAACTGCGAACACCTTATCGCCGACTGCGCCGTTTTAGCGGAGACTCTGCTTGGCGATGCGGCGGGACTGCATATTCTCGCTACGAGTAGGGAGCCTTTGGGAATTACGGGCGAGATATGTTATCGAGTGCAACCTCTCTCTTGCCCTGTCGCGCAACTCTCCCCCCAAGAGGTGGAGGTTTCGCCCGCAGTGCGCCTCTTTGTAGAGCGCGGCGCTCTGGTTCAGCCCCGTTTCCGCCTGACCACAGCCAATGCAGAGCAGATAGCGACTATCTGCCGCCGCCTTGATGGAGTTCCTCTTGCGATTGAACTCGCCGCCGCTCGCCTCAAAATGTTGAGCCTTGTGCAGATAGTAGCCCGACTTGAAGACCGCTTCTCTCTTCTAACAGACGGAAGCAGAACGGCTCTACCCCGCCACCAGACCCTCCGCGCCCTAATTGATGGTAGTTACGAACTGCTTTCCGAGGAGGAGCGCGAGGTCTTCTGCGCCCTCTCCGTTTTTCAGGGGAGTTTCACTCTGACGGCGGCGGAGGTCATCTGCAAGGGCGAGGAGACGCTCTTCCTGTTTTCCCACCTTGTAGACCGTTCGTTGATAGTGGCGGAGGAGAGCGACTTTGGAGAGAGGCGATATCGCCTACTGGAATCTCTGCGCGAGTATGCGAGCGAGCGCCTGACGGAGCGGGGCGAGAGGGAGCGTATCGAGAGCCGTTTCGCGCTGTGGGCGGCGGACTGGCTCGACTCTCTCTCGAAAAAACTGCTTCCTGATGGGCGTATGGAGTGGTTGAAGCGGATAGACGCAGAGTATGAGAATATCCGAAAAGCCCTGCTTATCGCCCCCGCTGGCGAACTACAGGGGCGACTGGCGGGCGGGCTAGACAGGTACTGGTATATGCGTTCGTTTGCAAAAGAGGCGGAGCATTGGCTTGTAGCGGCGATGAAGGGCTACGAAAGCATGAACGAAGCGACTCAGGCGCAGCTACAGGTGGCGCTGGGAATGGCGTACTGGCAGAAGGCGGACACCGCCGCCGCCCGAAAGCACCTTGCGGAGGCTCTGCCCTTAGCGCGTAAGACGGGCGAACATCTGCTGAACTGCACTATCGGACTGGGGCTGGTGGAGGCGGCGGACAGAAACTACGCTCTGGCGTTGGAGTATTACAGCGAGGCGTTGGAGGCGAGTAGGGAGGAGAACAACATTCGAGTTCAAGCGTCTACTCTCTCGAATATCGCCTGTCTCTATCTCGACCAAGATGAGTTCGAGCGTGCGAGCGCCTTTTTTCACCAGAGTCGCGAGTACTACATGGAGGCGGGAGATAGGCGCGGGGTCGTCTTTGAAGACCTCTTCCTTGCGCTGGTGGAGGAGCGAACCGGGAACGATGATAGGGCTTACGCGCAGTACCTCCCTTGCCTCGAACAGCTCTACTACCTTGATGACGATATTGGAGTTGCGTGGGGGCTTGCCTTCCTATCCTATGTGCAGGTGAAACGGGAGCGTTTTCTCTTTTCGGCGAAACTTGCGGGCGCGTTGGACGCTCTGCGGACGCGCTTAGGAATCAACCCGAACCCCACCCAAGACAGAGCGGAGGCGGAGAGCCGCGAGAAAGCGGTTGGGGCGCTGGGCGAAGGCATCTACCTTTCGGCGTTAGAGGAGGGGCGCGGCTGGAATATGAAGGCGACCATCGCGTATATCCGGTCGGCGGAGGGGGCGTAAGGGCTTGTTCTCTCCCCGCGCCGTAAGAGTTCACTCTTTGATAGGAATTAACCGCGAAATACGCAAAAAAGCGCAAAAAAGTAACTACTCAGCCTCGCGAGTCTACCTGCCCCCTCCGTTTTCGCCAAAAGTTTCCTGAAAACCGCCATTTTCCCGAATGAGAAAGTGGCATAAAACAAGAAACTTTTGTCAATATCCCAAAAGTTTGTTTGTGTCGCAAACCCTGTGATGGATGTAGTTTGGAGGAAATGCCCTTGCGCCTTCCGCGTTTTTTACCCCTGCCTGTCCTGCGGACGCCCCTCTCCCAATTCTGGGAGAAAAGGCTCAGTCTGCAAAGTGGCTTCGCTCCTATTCTGTTTTCTTGGGCAAGAGAGGAGTTCTTGCGGTATGAGATTGGGAAGTTGGGCGCGTTGTTTTAGGGTGGTTTGCATTGTGCATCTTTTTCGCTCCTTTTCGCGTTTTTCGCGGTAGAATCGCATTTCGCATCCCCATTTCGCGGTTCATTCCCGTAACCCTGAACTCTTACGTAGTAGACTCCGAAGTACGCGGTTCACATTCAAAACGGGTAAACTAAAAAGACCACTTTAGGGAGAATAGAAGATTGATAGATACCGCATTTTTGAAGGAACTCATCGAAGTCCCCTCTGTCGGGACGGCGTGTCAGCCCATTATCAACCTACTACAGGCGCGTATCGGCGCGGAATTTACGTCGCGTTGGGTGTCAGACGGCTATGTTCTTTTTCAGAAGCGCGGCGCAACCCCGCAAGACCTAAAAGTTATCTACGTGGCGCATCTCGACGAAATTGGGGGATGCGTCTACGGGAAGTACGCGGACGGCGAGGGGTATATAACGCGGTGCTGGGGCAACCAACCCTCTATCTTCGCGAATGCGGAGCTACAGGCGTTCGACTATTTAGCGGAGAGCGCAGACGAGGCGTTTCCGGTTTCGGGGCGCGTGGAGAGCGTGGACGGCGAGGAGCGCATGGTACTGATAGGAGAGGGTATTCGCCCCTATCGCACGGTGTTCACCTTTAAGCAGGAGACGACTTTCGACGGCGATACGATAGCGGGTAAAGCCCTAGACCCTCGCGTCACGCTCTACGCGGTTCTGGAAGCGACGCTTCAACTGAACTCTCCGGAAGTCGGGCTACTGTGCGTAATGGCGGAGGAGTGCGCGATGGACGTAGCGCGTAAAGCGGTCGTCTATCTACAGGACAACGCGCCCAACCTTCAGTTGATAGTGAACGCCGACGTGCCTTGGATTCGCAATATCGGCGATGGACAGCTGGACACGCCCGCAATACGGATATTTGAGGGGCGCAACTTCATAGACCCTATGGTCGGTATCCACGCCTCCGATGTGTTGGAGCGCAAGGGGGTGGAGTTTCACCTATCGGCGGCGCGAAGCGGAAGCCAAACCCTTCTCTTCACGCCGCTCGCCCCCACACTCTCTATCGCGCTACCAAGCGACGGCGTACACCTACCCGTCGTGAAGATGAGCCTCAAGGGAACGGAGCGCTGTATTTCGCTGTTGAAAGCCATCGGGGAGGCTTCGTTGAACGGGGATCTGCTTCCTACTGCGCGTATCGCTTGACCTCTCCCTGTCCTGCGGACATCCCTCCCCGAAGCGGGGAGGGACTTTCTGAAAGGCGACTCCGCTCTTTGAAGAGCGCGATAACCTTGAGGTTTAGCGCCCCTTCCCGTTTTGGGTAGGGGACGGGGGTTAGGTTGCGCTTTCGTGTATTTCGCGGTTAATTTACAAAAGAATGAACTCTTACAGAGATAAGAGAACGAGGAGAAGGAACCCATGTCTGTATCGGAAACCCCGATTAGTCTACTGCTAGGCGAGGGCGAGTACCGCGCCAGCGACGAGGTTGCAAGCGCATTCCGCGTCTCTATTGGGGCGCAGTTGGCGGCGATAAACGCCGAATTTAGCGCGGAACAGGTCGCGGGGCTAGACACGCTCAAGAAGAACCTTCGCGCTTGGACGGTGAGCCATGAGCAGGAGGGGGATATTCAAGCCACTCTTACGCTCGCTCGCGACATTCGCGCACAGTTTGAGGTCTTTGTTCTCGTCGGGATTGGCGGCTCGGATTTAGGCGGGCGCGTACTGCACGATACTCTTGACGACCCTTTCCACAACCAACTCTCTAAAGAGGAGCGGGGCGGCGGTCTGGAACTCTACTTCACAGGCGATACCTTCGACCCCAAGCGGCTTGTGGCGCTGTTGAGGCTACTGAAAAAGCGAAACCTCCTGACCAAAACCTGCGTGAATGTGGTGAGTAAATCGGGTAAGACGGGCGAAACCATCTCCGCCGCCATGATTTTGAAAGAGGCTCTACAGGAGGCGGGCGTAGCGGATTGGGCGAAGCATATCGTCGCGACAACGGGCTATGAGGCGAGTAGCGTCCTCTGGCAGATGAACGAAAAGACTCCGTTTTTCGGAATGCTTCCCGTGCCGCAGGGCGTGGGCGGGCGTTTCAGTTATATCTCGCCTGTCGGGTTGTTGCCCTACGCCGTCACCGCTTCCGGCGACCCCGAAACGCGCCTGAGAGTTGCGCTTGCAGGGCAGGCGGAGGCGCATCGTCGCTTCCTGCTTCCCGCAAACGACCCCGATAATCTCGCTTTTCGCCTTGCAGAGTGGCTACATCATGCAGAGAACTACGGACGCAAAACGAGTCTTATCTTCTGCAACTACGCCGATGATAGCAAAATCGCCGACTGGATGGGGCAACTCTACACAGAGAGCATTCAGGAGCGGGGCTTCGGTCTCAACATTATTGGAACACGCGGACCTTCGGGCAACCACTCCCTCCTAAACGGAATACTGCGAGGACCCCGCGAAAAAGCCGTTCTCTTTCTGCACTGGGAAGACCTAGGCGAAGACCTCGTTATTCCTACAGGTAGCGGAATATCGGGAGACCTCTCCGCCTTCGAGGGGCTGAAAATGACGCAGGTGCAGACCGCCTCGTGGCTAGGGACTTTCGAGGACTACACCGCGAATGGATTGGCGTGCGCCGCGCTGAAAATCGCCAAACGCGACGACTATCACCTCTTTATGGTCATGCGAGTGTTGATGGACACAGTGGCGGTTAAGGGGAGACTGCAACTTCTCCATATCGGCGACGACGGTCAACCCAACCCTCCGAAAGACCTGACGTATCAGCAGGACGGCGTGGAGGGATACAAAAACCGCACTCGCGACAACGCGCTCAAGATGCGCTGACAAAGAGGGGTAGACTATGCTCGACTTTTCGCAATACTCCGCGCTCACCTTCGACTGCTACGGCACGCTGATAGATTGGGAGGGCGGAATCCTCTCCGCCCTCCGCCCGCTTTTGACGGCGCAGGGCGTATCGCTTTCAGAGGAGAGCCTTTTAGAGACCTACGGCGAACTAGAAGCGAAGCAGGAGGCGGGAGAGTTTCAGAACTATCGGGCGATACTGCGGGGCGTTGTGGAGGGCTTCGGGGAGCGGTACGGCTTTGCAGTCAATGAGGCAGTACGAAACGCGATCGTGGATTCATTCGATAGGTGGCTACCGTTTCCCGATACGGTGGAGGCGTTAGCGCGTCTTGGAGAGCGGTTCTCGCTGAACGTTATCTCAAACGTGGATGACGACCTATTCGCTCTCTCCGCAAAACACCTGAAGGCGGACTTCCGAAACGTCGTCACCGCGCAACGGGTAGGCAGTTACAAGCCGAACCTTCGTAATTTCGAGGTAGCCTTGCAGACCCTGAATCTGCCCAAAGAGCGGGTTCTTCACGTCGCGCAGAGCCTCTATCACGATATAGCGCCCGCCAACCAGTTGGGCATCGCTTCCGTATGGGTGAACCGTCGGCAGGGAAGTACAGGGGCGGGCGCGACTCCCTCCGCGAACGCCGTTCCGAACTTGGAAGTCCCCGATTTGAAAACGTTGGCGGAGTTCGTGGAGAGGGGCGCTGAATCTTAGCTACTCTTTGTCTTGGCTCAGTTCATAGAAACCCATTTGGCGCGGCTTGCCCTTTGCGGCTTCCTTGAGCAGTATCACTACTCCCTGCTTGCCGTCGCCCCGCGTATTGTCTATAATAACATCCAGCGGGCGCATATCGAGGCGGACGGAAGCCCACACTTCAATCCCTCTGGTGTTCAGCATAACAACGTAGAAGCTTTCGCGCTTTACCACTATCTTCTTCGTCTGCTTGTCTACATCGGCATCCCTGTCTATCTTCACATAGTAGATATAGGGCTTATCGGATTGGAACGCCCCCCAGAAGCCCAACACGCCCCCATCTGCAATCATCTCATCCATCCCCGTCTGCACGAGGGTCTCTTGATTGCCGTGCATCGCCAGCCAGAGAACGTCTTTGGAGGCGTTTGGCGCGGGAATTGGGTCTACAAGCCAGTCTCCAGCGGCGTTGGGGTTGATGTGATAGGCGCGAATGCTTGCCGGCGCATCCGCAATTAAAACGCGCTCATCTTTGCTCTTGAAATGCGCCGCCCCTAACAGTACGCGAGGCGTGGAGAGCGTTTTTCGGGTGAAACTCTTCCCGTTCCATGCCCAGAGGGTTCTATCTGTTACGATGATAGCGGACGCGCTCGCTCCTGCGAACTTGCCGACCTGTAGTTTTTCGGGGCTACTCTCCGACTTCTCCTCCAGCTCCGTAACGTAGCTCTTTCCATCCCAACGTCGCACTTTGAGGACGCTTCCCTTGCCTTCGGGCGTTTCGTGCAGAGTGATGAATCGAGAAACCCCATCGCCCTTCACATCGCCAACCGCTATTCGGCGCGGGAGGTCGTCGTACTCCTCTCCCCAAACAAACTTCGAGAGAAGGCGCTCTATGGGTAGATGTGTGACCTTATAACCCTCAAAGGAGTGGTTGTGCGTTTCGTAGTACATCCCTCGGTTGTTCCGCGTAGTGGCTTGCACCTGCTTAATAATCGAGTCGAAGGCTCCCGGACTACCGGAGACATGGCAAAAATTACAGGGCTTATTTATGGCGCGGGCGTACTCTGGCTTGGCGTAGGCGACTGCGCCAACGCTTGCGAGTAGCGCTACTCCTATGAGCGTGTACAGGAAACGATTCATGACTCTCTCCTTATGAGGCTATAACCATCTCTAGCGCGAACTGATTCGGGCGTAGCGGAGGCTCTCATAGCGCAACTCGGTCTGAGTTTGTAATCAGAGCTTTTGTTATACATGATACTCTATTCAACAATATACCCTTGAAAACCTAGGTAAGAGTTCAGGGTTATGTGTAGAGCCGTAACCCTGAACTCTTACCTAAACGCTCCTTAAATCTTCTCTCGCTTCAAAATGCTCTGATACCTCTATTATATGCTAAAAAACGTAATAACGGTATGAAGCTTGTTAGGAGCGCGGTATGAAGTTTAACGGGGTTGGAGTGTGAAAAACACGATTTCAGGGGGCGCGAAGAGGCGAAATGGCACGGCGACGTTTCCTAGACCGCTATTCACATAGAGTTTCGCTTTCCCGACATCGTACCAGCCAGCGCGGTAGTGTTTCGCGCCAATAATTCGCACCTTATAGGCGGTCAGGAACGGCAGGATAACCTGCCCCCCGTGCGTGTGACCAGAGAGCGTGTAGCAGTCGAGATAGGAGAACATCTCCGCCATTGCGGGGTTGTGCGCGAGAACGATGGGCGTAGCCGCTTCCGGTATCCCCGCGAACGCCCTGTCAAAAAATGGCTCTCCTTCCCTATCGTCGTCCAGCCCTGCAATCCAGAGTCCGCCCTCAAGGCAGATATTGCAATTGATGAGGGAGTGGAAGCCTATCTCCTCGAGAGCGCAAAGCATGGCAGGGGCATCGGTGGTGTAGTCGTGATTGCCAAGAATAAAATGAACACCGAAACGCGCCCTGAGCGGCGCGAGTATCTCGGCGCAGGGCTGAATGTCTTTTGGGTTCTCCGTCACAAAGTCGCCTGTTAGGAGAATAAGGTCGGGATTCGCCTCCATCGTGATACGAACCGCGTTTTTCAGAACCGCGTCGGAGGTACTCCAGCATCGATGAATATCGGTGAGGTGCGCTATCGTCGCGCCTTCCAACGACTTGGGCAGGTCGGCGATGCGTAGCGTCTCGCGAACCACGCGCATTAAGGCGAGCCTCCCGTTTCAGAGGAGGCGGGTTCTGTCGCTTTCTCGCCAAGAAACTCACTAAGACGCTTCACGGCTAAGTCAAAGTCGTTCCAATCGCTCTTTTTTCGGAGCGCGTAGTCGGAAAGCCGCGGGTTAGGCGGCGATGCTTGATGCGCCTCTTTTAGATATTCGATTGACCACTGTTTCAACATCTCGTTCCACTGCTTCAGAGCGTACTCGTACTTCTCAACCCACTTCGCTCTTTTGTCAGGCGAAAGGCTTCCATAGTAGCCGGAGGCGCGATTATGCCAGAACTCCCCAAATACCTTCACGGCGGCGTAGTACTCTTTCGCCGCCTCTTCCCGCTGCTTCGCCTCCGCAGAGAGGTCGCCTAGCCCGATGTGCGCGAAAGCGAACTCCGCCTCAATCATCTCCGGCATGGCGCGAACCCGCCCGTACACTCCTTGCTCAAGGTCGGTCACTAACTCATAAATACGTTTCGCGTCGTCCTTATGCGCCGCTTCACGGTAGCATTCCGCGAGAGCGCGAAGGTTCTGCACGTTGCGCGGTTCCCGTTTTCTCGACTCCTCGAAGGCGTTTATGGCTTTGTCCAACTGCTTTTGCTGAACATAGAACTGCGCGAGACGATAGTAGGAGCGCCCCGATGGAGCTACGCCAACCGCCCTTTGTAGCGCCGCCTCCGCCTCCTGCGGGCGTTCGGTTCCGGCGTATATCATCGCCTGCTTGAGGTACGCCTCCGGTTCGCGGGGCAGGGCGCTAGAGGCGCTCAAAAAGTCGTTTAGCGCCGCTTGCGGGTGTTGCGTTTGAAGCATAGCGCCTCCCGCTGAGAGCGCGGAGCGATAGTTGACCAGACTCATCCCTTGCCAAATCAACACAAGAGCGATAGGCAACCCCAAAAGCAGTCCCGCTTTCGGAAGCGGCGCGGGGGCTGTCGTCGCGAGCGGGGCGAGATACCGCGCCATCGCCAACATCAGTCCCACAATAGCGGAGAGCGTGACCGCGTTCGCGACGACGAACCAGTCCGAATCGATAAAACAGTGAAGCAGGGTCGCGGTTAGAGAAGCGAAAAACCCCGCAAGCAAAACGTAAGGTTCGCTGAACGCCCCGAAACTCTCCGCAGGTTCGCCCTGCATACTCTCCTGACGGCGGGCGCGTAGGATGTGGAGCGAGAACGCGCACAGCGACGCAATAGGCAGAAAGAGGAGTAACACCCCGACAAGCCCCACCTCCGCTGTCCACTGTAGGTAGGCGTTGTGGGCGTGGGCGGTAAAGGCGACCTGCGTATAGCGGGGATAGGCGTACTCATAGGAGCCGATTCCCGTGCCAAAAACGGGATTGCTCTTCGCCATTTCGATAGTTCCGCGCCACGTCCATTTACGAAACTCGCCAGAGTGCGCCTGAGTGTTCGCGGAGGCTTGTATCGCGCCAACTGCGCCCTTGCCCGCGCCCTGCCCCGTCTCCACGCGATTTCGCACGGGACCTAAACCAAGAACGCCGCCGATAAGACACAGCAGAAGCGCGGTAGCGATAGGTTTCAGATTCGGCTTGAGGGCGCGAACCCAGCCCATCAGAAGAATCCAGAGCAGAACCGCGCCGCCCAGCGCGCCTATCCCCGCCCGCGACCCGGTGAGGAAGAGCGCAAACGTCTGCGCGATAAGTAGAACGCCAAGACCAACGCGCTGCGGCGGTTTAGCGAGAGCCACAAAACTTGCGAGTGTGAGGGGTATTAGAAGGAGGAGATAGCCCGCGAGAAAGTCAGGGTTGATGAACGTCCCGAAGACTCTCCACTGCGACATAGCCATCGAGTAGTACTCGGCAATCCCCAAAAACGACACGATACCGCCCGTCAACAGCAGAAGCCCTAGCAGAACGCTCCACCCCTTTACAGAACGCCCTAGTCGCGCCGCCAGCCCAACAACTATAAGAGCCGCCCAGAGCGCGAACAGCGCATTCCAGCAGGCGAATCGCACGGGGCTAAAAATTAGGGTGACGCTTCCCCAGAGACCGAGCAGGAGCGCCGATTCACGCACTCCCAGAAGCGTTCCAATCGCGACGGGGCGCTGATATTCGCGCCCAATAACGACGATACTCGCCAGCGCGACGAGAGTCAGTACAAGCGGGAGACCGAGTATGTCGTTGATGGAGAGGAGGTCGCTGTTAAATGGGTTGACGAAGCCGCCCGCGCTCAACGGCGCGACAATGAGCGTCAGCGCGACGAGCGCCAGCGCGCCCCAGTCGAGTCTATTGAGGCGCAGTCCCTCCTCTTCAGGGATTGGCGCGGGGTTGGCTTCGTTCAAAAGATGTTCTCTCCTCATCTACGCTTGAGATATTTTCGGCGATAGTAGTTTATCCTATAACGGGTCATTGTGCCAACAGCGCGGAGGGCGATTCCTAAAGGAATGAGCGGGCGAATGGGTAGCGGAGTGAAAGAGCGGTAGTGTTTTCGATAAAAAAGGTACTGCGAGCGGTGAAACTCATATGTCATGCGCGTTGGGGCTTTATCGGAACTCTTCCCGATATAGTGGAAGATTCGAGCGTCCGGGAAGTAGGCGACGCGCCATGTACCCGGCAACTTATACTCCTCTTGCCCGACATTGAAGACGCTGATTCGCTTTGCGATAGCGGCGCCATCCGCCTCTTTTCGCAGATTCTCAGGCAGAGGCGCGTGATTAGCCCGCCAGCAGAGGTCTACATCCTCGCAGTACATGAAGTAGTCGTCATCGAACGCGCCAATCTGCTCGTACAGGGTTCGCCGTATCATCAGCGCCGCGCCGGAGACCCAGTCCACGTCTCGCGGGGTCTCGTGGTCATAAGACTGCATCAGGTAGTCGGAGGCGAATCGGTTTTGCGGCAGGAGTTTGCCGAGCGGAGTGTTGCGAAAGAAGCCAGTGAGCAGGTTCGGGTAGCGACGGCAGGAGTACTGTAGGGAGCCGTCTTCGTTGAGCAGTTTCGCGCCGAGTACGCCAATGTCGGGGTTCGCGTCTCCGAACTGCACTATCTTCGCAAGCGCGTTCTCCTCCACCACCGTATCCGAATTCAAAAAAAGGATGTACCGCCCTTTCGCCAATGGAATCCCCGTGTTGTTTCCTGCGCCGAAGCCGATGTTATTCGGGTTTGCGTGAAGAATAACCTGCGGAAAGTCCGCCCGTAGCATATCGCGGCTACCGTCGGAACTGGCGTTGTCCACCACAATCGCCTCAAACGTTATCCCCTCTTGAGGAAGTTGAAGCGAGCGGAGGCTCTGCGCGAGAAGGTCGCGGGTGTTCCAGTTCAAAATAATGATAGATAAATCCAAAGGCGTTCCGTTCCAGAGAGACAATTAAACTCTACGCTTCCGCGCCTGTAGCCACGCATAAGGAAACGAAGCCGTTGCGATAAAGGCGCGTAGCGGCAGATACCATATCGCAGAGTAGTGTTTCGCGTAAAAGGCGAGCAGTCCGCGCCGCGACTCCCAAGCCATTGCAACCCCTACCTGCGATGTGCTGGCTCCTCCGTAGTGAATAATCTCCACGTCGGGAGTGTAGTATATTTTCCATCCCGCCCGCTTACACCTAAGGCAGAAGTCCACCTCATTAAAAAAGATAGGGAAGGCGAGGTCAAGCATACCTATTTTATCAATGACCTCTTTACGTATTAGCAGGAAGGTTCCCATCGGCTGGTCTACTTCAATGACGGAGGCGTAGTCGAACCACGTCATGCGGTACGCCCCGAAGTAGGGGGTTTTCGCGAAGAGGCGGCTCAAGCCCGTCAACTCCCACACTATCGCCATTGGGGAGGGGAAGCCGCGTAGGGAACTCTGTAGCCGCCCGTCGGGATGAACCTGCTTTATACCCAGCGCTCCGCTCTGCGCGTGACTCTCCATAAATGCAACGGCGCGTTCCAAGCCCTTCGCGGGCAGAATCACGTCGGGGTTGAGCAGTAACACGTACCTGCCTAGCGCCCTCTCCATCCCCTGATTATTCCCCTCTGCGTAGCCCTTGTTATCCGTGTTCGCAATAAGAATCGTCTGCGGGTACGCCTCTGCGACGGCGGAAGCGCTTCCGTCTGGCGAAGCGTTATCAATCACAAACACCTCGAACGGAAAGGAGGGGGGCGCGTCGTAGATACTCGCGAGAGCGTCTAGGAGCATTTGCCGCGTATTCCAGTTTACAATGACAATGGAGAGGGTCACGTTGTTGTTTTCAGGGTTTGATATTTGCTTACGGTTTAGATACGAGCGGCGGCGGGAGAGATGTCACCAATGTTTGGGTAGAATTCGCCAAAAGGTAGATTAGGCAATCGGGTCGCGCCTCTGCAAGAACTTCCGCAACTCATCTAATGAACCAAGTTCGTTCAGAGCGATACCGCGCCTGCCTAGCCAACTCCGCATACAGGTATCCAGTTTCTGGGTCTGCTCACCGAACTGTGCAACATCGTCGTCATTCAGGACACCCATTAGCGACGGAAAGCCCTCGCTCCGATAGGTCTCAGCGCACGTAGCGTATAGTTCGCCATCAGGGTAGGTCAGTCCCTCTACGTCTTGCGCTAAAAAGCGCGCGACCTCGTCCTGCACGAACATCGCCGCCCAACTCGCGCCGACAAGGTTTCCGCTGTCGCGCCGCCGCGCTATCTTGTTCACCTTATCGCGCATCTCCGGGTAGTAGTTCACGAAAACACTCTCACCCATCGATTCCGACGTGGTTGTTATCTCCTGCAAGAGTGACTGAACGCCGATAGCGAGATTGGTAGCGCTCTTAGCGATAACGCTCATCTGAGGAGAGAGGGCGATATTCGTTATCTCTTCTCTGGTAAATGGCGGGCGGCTCTCCAGTTGGAGTATCTCCTCGAAGTTCGCGTCCCAGCCCCTCTGAAAGTAGGTCTGATTCACTAAAGCGAGGCTCTCCACGCACGCCATAGCGACGCGCCAGCCCGCTTTACGGACGCTCTCAAGGTCGTTATGCGCCTCTGCGAGATGGAGGCTCCCCAGTTCGACAAGAACATCCCGCCACTTCTGTTTCGCTCTTTCCAACATCTCCTTGCGACGAGCGGGACTGCAAAGTTCCGCTGTCTGCGCCTGTAGACCAGAGAAGCGCTCCGCATCGGCTTCTGACCGCGCATAGAGAACCTTCGCGTTCGCAATGAGGGCGGGTCCCACCGCCCAACTGTCCGCCCCTATCGCGAACCGCTCCGCCCGCGCCCATGAGATAGGAAAGAAATCGAAGCAAACCCCCTCCAGTAGAAAACAGGCGGAGAGGGTTGCGGCTTTGCCATCCTCCGGGATATAGATAAGGTCAAGGTCGGAGGTCGGAGACGCTTCGCCCAGCGCATAAGAGCCGTAGTAGGCGATAATGCCTACGTCACTCCCATGACGCTCAGTGGCATGGGAGACGAAAACCTCGGCGACATCGAAAACATTCATGCGGCGGCGCCTTTCACTGTAGAGTTACGGAAAAAGGCGATGTCGCCTCATTCGGTATCTCTCCACTCCAATCTAACCATGAGCGATAGAACGTGCCAGCGGCTCCTGCGCTAGCGAAATCGCACAGATACAGGTCACGCCCCGACGCAACGGGAAATCGAAGCAGAATCCAGGGCGCAAGGGAGCCTCGGTATTTCTCCGTAGTATACGCCATATATTGTGCATTGAGGGGGGGAACTTCTTCGGGATCCATCGTGTTAAAACGCTGGTCGTAGGTAAGTAGTAGAGGACCTCTATAGAGCGAAACCCTCCCTGCCTGTTCGCGCTGTCCCGCCCAAAAATGTAGTTCCATGTTCAGAGAGAGGCGAATGGTATCTCCCTCTCTCCACTCCCTCTCCAAAATGAGATAACTCCCTGCCTGAATGTCGGCGATAGCCTCTCCGTTGACCGTCGCGGTTGTGTTACGCGACCATGCGGGTATACGCAAGAGCAGAGGAAAGAGACGCGCCTGTTCTAGTCCAATATGTATCTCAATCTCTCCGCTAATGGGATAGTCAGTGGTTTGTGTTAGGGTTACACTCTCCCCGCTCTCGTTTTTAAGGCGAACGCTCCCTACCCCGTAGAAGTTGACCGCTACTCCTTTTTTTGTCTCCATTACCGCCCAATCAGAGAGCGAACCTATTCCACGCGGCGCATTGACCGAACAGCAGTTTAGTTCTGGCGCGCCCTGATGCGCCTGAAAAACGATGTCGTGGGCGGAGGCTTTACGCACGCCATCCATTGGCGTATTATATGTCCACCATCGTCCGGAAGGGTGCTGTGCGCCGAGTAAGGCGTTGAGCGTTGTAAGCTCTATCTCATCTGCGACAGTCGAATCGGCGGTAATACGTAGTATATCTATAGAGAGAGCCTGCCATGCGATAACACAACACGTCTCAATAGGTCGGGGGTCGTAGGGGTTGCCGACAGCCTGCTCCTCCGAAGAGAAAGCGCCCGTGTTGTGACGGTCATAATCTCGAATGCTACGCCATATATGTTTTACCGCCTGTAGATACCGCTCCTCGCCTGTGATGAGGTAGAGTTCTGCAATAGCTTGAATGCTGGGCAGACTCTCCCAGCGCGGCTTTGGCGTTTTGAAAAACTCTACTCCTTGAAGCGCAGTACGAAGGTAGTCGCCCGCAGGGGGCGTCTGCCAATCCTGTTCAACCTCTCGCGTCATCTCCAGATAACGCTCGTTTCCCGTCTCCTTATACAGTAGGCAGAGTATGTGACTGATGGCAAGATTCATCTCTTCTGCGCCTGCGTGTACCGTTCGCCTCCCTGTGTTCAGGAAAACCGAGCAGATGAGGTCAGCCGCTCTACACACGGCGCTCAACGCCGCTTCGTCCCCTGTCTCCTGATACCAGAGTAGGAGACCCTGCATACAGTGATAGTGCCCCCACAAATCCCAGAGCGCGTGTCCATCGTAAGTTTTGCCAGTCAAGCGTTCGATTAAGGGGTGGGCGCCTAGGTAGCCGTCGGTATCTTGCACTGCGATAAGCTCAGCGACAAACGCTTCAAGGTAGTTGCAGAGCCGCTCGTCACGGGTTAAGCGGTAGCCCTGTACGGCGGAAAGAAGATACTTCCCCGCAAACTCCCCAGACCAAGGGAGGAGTTTACGGCGCGGAAGTCTATCTCTATCTCGAAACATCTGAAGCATGGCAGGGTTCGCTGTTGGCGCTTGCAGTAGCCAGCTCTCCTGATTCGCTCTAATGCGCTCCCCCATCACTCCGTTAAAAGCAAACTTTGCGTTTCGGGGCGCTTCCAGAGTTGGTTTGATATTAACTCTCTCTTTGGGTTGTGTCACTCGTCTCGTCTCCTTTGAGGAAATCGTTTGGCAACGGGGCAAATTATCAGAACGCCCCTCTTCTCCATATCAGGTGAAGAGGGGCGTTAGAAGGTTCAGAATCCTACCTACTTACCCGCCAAATCCACGCAAAAGAGGTCGCCATCTACCGTATGGCAGTAGAGTTTACCGTTTGCGAGGGTGGCGTGCGCCCAGCACTGCCCTTCAATAATTTTCGTGCGAGAGACCTCCACATACTTTGTCGGGTTGGCTTCCGCGATAACCAGTTCGCCCTTATCGTTGAGGATGATAAGGTTCGTCCCAACCGCAAGGACGGTTCCGTTGCCAAGCCCCGTAGAGTCCCATGTAGATTCGCCCGTTCGCATATCCATGCAGAGCAGTCGTCCCTTGCTGTTTCCATAGAGGTAGTCGCCTATCAGAATGGGGTTTACGAAGGTGTTTTGGAGGTATCTGCTCTTGAAAACTACCGTCGGGGTGTTGTTCGCAACGCTCACGCGGTGCGACTGGTCAAACGCAGAGATGAAGAAGCTGTCCTTATAGAAAACAGGGTCTATCGCATTCACGCCGAACTTCGTTTTCCACGTATGCTCCCAAAATATCTTGCCAGACGCGCCATCTACGCCAACAACGCCATCGCCATTAAAAAATGCGACTCCCTTTTGAGAGCCGACGTTGTAGGCGGTAGGCGTTGCATATCCCGATGAGCCGCCGCTAGACTTCCAGAGAACGCTCCCCGTTCGCCTATCTACGCCAACGCCGTGATGCCCCAGATTGAACAGTACGCGGTTTCCATCTAGGAGCGGCGAGGCGGCGTAGCCCCACTGAGGAGCCGTCGCGCCGGTCTCTTTGGCGAGGTCTGTTTTCCAGATAAAGTCGCCTTTCGCCGAGTCGAGGCAGAACGCCGTTCCTTCTCGACTAAGCGCGTATACTCTCTTCTCGAAGAGTACAGGCGTGGAGGTCGTCGCGGTAGGGTTCGGGTCGCCGCCGAACTCGCGCTTGGCGTGAGGGTAGGAGTACTTCCAGACAGGCTTGCCCGTCGTTACGTTGATACAGAAGAGCGTGTCTTTCCCTTCGCTCTCGCCCATCGTGTAGGCGTGATTCCCTTGAATTGCGACAGCGGAGTAACTTTTGCCTGTGTTGAACTGCCAGACCTGCTTGATGGCGGCGGTGTTCAGGGGGAAATGGAGGCTCTGCGCGCTCACAATTCCGTTGTGGTTCGGACCGCGCCACTGCGTCCAGTCCTCCGCGTGAGATGGCGTAGCCAGCGAAATAAGGAGAGCAAGCCCCCCCATGTTGCGAAGCGTAGGTAGTAACCCTTTCATACTTGAGACCCTTCTTGGCGGCAATGAGATAGCGAATATATTCCTCTTATAGTACGTGAGTATACACCTTTTTTCACTCCCGCCGTCAAGAAAATGGAGGAAACTAAGGAGAGAATAGTTCGGCGGGAACTTTTGCGGGGTATTATAGCGTTAGAGGATACAGTAAGAGAAGTAGCGTTACTTCGTCATTAAGGAGAGGTTAAAATGCGAACTATAACACGTTTTGCGCTTGTGTGCGTTACGCTATTCAGTGGGCTACAGGCGAAGGCGACAGAACAGATACGCTGGTCTGGTTCTTTGACGGACGCGCTTGTGCAGGCGAAAAAAGCGAATAAACTGGTAATGGTTGACTTCTATTCAGACAGTTGTGTTTGGTGCAAGCGACTAGACAAAGACGTTTACCCCGACCCTCGTGTTGCGAACGCGGCAAAAAATATCCTTATGGTCAAACTCAATGTTGAGGATTCCCGACAAGGAACCGCCGCCGCAACGAAATATCATGTTGACAAGCTGCCCACCATTCTCTTTTTGAAGCCAGATGGCGCTATCGTTCACACTTCGGGCTATATGCCGCCAAAGGAGTTCTCGGAGGATATGCAACGCGCAGTTGATATTCACAAGAACCTCCCCGTATGGCAGGCGAAATTTAAGAGCGACCCCAAAGATAGCGCAAATACCGTTCGGCTAGCTAAGGTCTGGCTAGAGGCGGGGCGGTTGCCAGAGGCGGAGCAGGCGACAGCGACGCTCGCCAAGTACGCGCCCAACGATAAAGTGGTGGCTATGCTCTACACTGCGTTGGGGCAAAGCTACGCGATGGGAGGCGATGTTCCCAAAGCGCAGACCCTCTTTGCAAAGGCGCTCGCAAGGGCGACAACGCCGCAGGAAAAAGCGTCTTCCAACTATTTTCTGGGCATCTGCGCCATGAGCCGCCGCGATAAGGCTTCCGCGAAGAGTTATCTCGCGAAAGCCGCTTCGATTTCCGGCGCGCCAGAAAGCCTAAAGAAAAAAGCGAAAGAGATTCTGGATATGCTCGCAAAGGGCTAGTTTACCGAATAGAGCGTGAATGGGAGGCGAGGCGTAGCCCTCGCCTCCTTTTACGCGTGTGGCTCTTCACCTAGCCTCTCCTAGCCCGCAACCCCTGCCCCTTCTCCCAATCCTGGGAGAAGGGGTGAATGCACGGACGGCAGGTTGAGATTGGGAAGTTTGGCGCGTTCTTCTAGCGCGGGTTACAGTGTGCATTTTTTTCGCGCTTTTTCGCGTTTTTCGCGGTTAATTCCCAAAAGAGTGAACAGAGACAATTGTGATATTTGCGGAACTAAGTAGGGTGTGAAGCGGGTACAATTAGGGTAGTATTTGATTACGCAGAGGAGAGCGCCGCTGTGAATTCCACCCGTTACGCTAGCATTGATGTCGGTACAAACTCTGCGAAGATGACTATTGCGGACATATCGCCAACCTCTACGATATGGGTGCGAGACGAATCGGCGGCGACTCGGCTTGGCGAAGGAGTGCAGGGAACGCGCAAATTTCTGCAAGAGGTTCCTATGCGGCGTAACTTAGACGCGCTCAAGTGGTTTGCGGAGGTAGCGAAAGAGG
Organism: uncultured Chthonomonas sp.; assembly: GCA_903821495.1. GTDB lineage: Bacteria > Armatimonadota > Chthonomonadetes > Chthonomonadales > Chthonomonadaceae > CAIJLM01. Next base: position 25,445 of record CAIJLM010000642.1, read on the forward strand.
AGGGCGTTGCGGGTATTGCGGCGGTAGGAACGGCGGCGCTACGCGACGCGGAGAACCGAGAAGATTTTCTACGCCGTGTTTACGACGCGACGGGCATCCCTATTGAGGTCATATCGGGCGATGAGGAGGCGCGGCTCTCCTATCTCGCGGCGCGGCGCGACCCGCACTGGCTTAGCCACCGAGAACTAATCGTCATAGATGTTGGCGGGGGCAGTACAGAGGTTATTTTCGGACTAGATTCGCAGATTGTTTCGCGGATGAGCGTGAATATCGGCGCGGTAAAGTTGACGGAATCCATTCTGCGCTCCGACCCGCCCACTATTACCCAACTCTCCAATGCAAACTTAGAGGCGCAAGCCCAGTTCGGTAGCCTCCCTCTCGGATACGACCCTGTGAACGCCGTTGTCGTAGGGGTAGGCGGCACGGTCTCTAACCTCGCGGCGATGGGCTTAGGGCGCTTTGCGACCTCTGAAACGCTACACGGCTTTGAGCTTACGCAGGACGCTCTAGAGGACAGAATGGAGCAGTTGGCGACTCTCACCATAGAACAGCGCAAAACAGTTGAAGGTTTAGACCCCAAACGTGCCGATATTATATTGGGAGGCGCTATACTGCTCTCGCAGGCGTTAGCGCGGCTCAACAGTCTCAAAATAGCGGTCTGCACACGAGGGCTACGTTGGGGAGTTCTCTACGACCGTTTTCTGTCAAAGGAGTGACTACAGTGTCAGGAAGCGATCCTAAATCGGACGCCGTACTAGAGTTAGCGCGGCGCTACCACTATAACGCGCAACACGCGCATCAGGTTGAGTGTTTGGCAGGGACTCTCTTTATGGAGTTACAACCCCTTCATCGTTTGGGGGCGGAGGAGCGTAAACTTCTGGAATACGCCGCTACGCTACACGACATCGGCTACTTTGTCACGTCTCGCGGACACCATAAGCACGCGCTTCAGATGATTACGCTAGAGCCGCTCACGCCCTTTACCCGTCAGGAGAAAGGCGTTATCGCGAACATCGCCCGCTACCATCGTAAAACCTTGCCCAACATCGAACACACCGCCTACGCCATTCTGGGTATAGAAGAGCGGGTAAAAGTAAATCTACTCGCCTCCATATTGAGGCTTGCAGACGCGCTTGACCGCTCGCACCAGTCTCTCGTCACGGAACTCTCCTGCGATATTCACCACGACCGTATTATGATTCATGTCGCCGCCAATGGAGATATGGCTCAAGAGAGGCTGGCGCTATCCAGAAAAGCGGATATGTTTCAGGAGATTTTTCAGCGAGAAGTTCAACTGAGCGTGCGTGGCGCAGAAATCGCTATCCCTGAACGCTTGGCGGTTATGAGCTAATTCGTCGCCTTCCACTAGCCCTCCCCTGCCCTCATCGGGCATCCCTCTCCCGATTCGGGAGAAGGACTTGTCTGCAAGGTGGTTCTGTCGCTGTTCATAAGATAAACCTGAGTAGTTTCCCCTAATGCAACTCCTTCTAGGAGGGGGATTGAGAGGGGGCGGGTGTGAAGAGAGCGACCTTTTCACCTTCCCTATCAGCGAGGCGCTATGTCCGAATCTTCTCCATTCACTCTCTTTGAGGAGGACGCGCCCGCGCCCTCCGACACTCTTACCTCTCCCTCTGGCGTTCCTCTAGCGGCGCGAATGCGCCCCAATACCCTTGAGGAGTTCGCGGGGCAGAGTAAAGTCGTCGGGGAAGGGACGCTCCTCCGCAGAGCCATCGAACGCGACCAACTCACCTCAATTCTCTTCTGGGGCCCTCCCGGTTGCGGAAAATCCACACTCGCTCGTATCATCGCGCACACCACCCGCGCCCATTTCGAGGACTACAGCGCGATAACCAGCGGAGTCGCCGATGTTCGCAAGGTGATTGAGGCGGCGAGAGAGCGGCGCAAAAAACTCAAGCGAAAAACCATCCTCTTTGTAGACGAGATTCACCGTTGGAATAAAGCCCAGCAAGACGCGCTTCTGCCTCACGTCGAGGAGGGAACGATTCTGCTCATCGGCGCGACGACGGAGAACCCCTATTTCGAGGTGAACGCGCCCCTACTCTCGCGCTCGCGCCTCTTTCGCTTTGAGCCCCTCTCCCCCGCTGAGATTTACGACCTCCTGCAACGCGCCATTAAGGATACAGAACGCGGTCTAGGAAGCCTCTCCCTCACCTTTGACGAAGACGCGCTTCTGCACCTTGCAGACATTGCAGGCGGCGACTGCCGTAAAGCCCTAACAGCGTTAGAGGCGGCGGTGGAAGCCTCGCCCATTGACGAAAACGGCTCTCGCCACCTGACGCTAGAACTGGCGGAGGAGGGAGCGCAAATTCGCGCGCTTGGCTACGATAAAGATGGCGACGAGCATTACGATACGGCTTCCGCACTCATTAAATCGCTACGGGGTTCCGATGCGGACGCTTCGCTCTACTGGCTGGCGAAGATGTTACAGGCGGGGGAGGATGTGAAGTTTATTGCGCGGCGACTCGTGATACTCG
>CAIJLM010000643.1 GCA_903821495.1 uncultured Chthonomonas sp.
CTGTGTTCCTTACTAATAAGGCGCTACTAACCTGTTAGGGCACATTAGCAATAACTTACAAATAGTATCTAGAGTTCACAGTTGTCAGGTTAAAGCCCCCGGTCGGATTCGAACCGACGACCTACTGTTTACAAAACAGTTGCGCTACCACTGCGCCACAGAGGCTCAATATCAATTCCTGCACAATATCACCCATTATTGTAACCCCATAACGCCTATTTGTCAAGATTCTTCCGCTCAGAACTTTCTCGTTGAGGCAAGTTTATAATAACATTGGGGAGGCGGTCTCTTCCGTTCAGTCACGTTGGTAGCTACGAGAGTGTAGAAGAACCGCCTCCCCTATTTGCAGAGTGTCGCCTTTAGGCTACTTACCTAGGGTTATGGCTTTACGGTGAGAACGTCCGCGCTTCCGCTGACGCTCAAGTAGAAAGCGTCTCCATCAAACGCCGCGCCGACAGTGTGCGCCCCTACGGTCAAGCCATTCGGAATGGTGTAGGAGAGCGTCGCAATACCCGCCGAAGAGGTCGCTATGCCAACATCCACGCCGTCTATCTGGAAGCGAAGCGCTTTGCTGTTCAATAGCCCGCTGTCCGTGACGCGAGTCAGTTTGACTTTGAGCGTCACTTTTGCGCCAACTTTCCCAGCCGTAGAGAGAATGCTCACTTTGGTAGGAGCCTGAGCGATAGTAAGCGAGCCAGAACCCGTTCCCGCGCTATAGGGAGCGTCGCCCGCGAAGTCCGCCGTAAGGGTATGGGCGCCGATAGTGTAACTCTCATCTCCCTTGTAGGCGAGCGAGGCTCTCCCCGCCCCGTCTGTGTCCGCCGCGCCTACTACATTCCCATCTATTTTGAAGGCGAGAGTGCGGAAGGAGATTGCACCGCCATCCGTAACGCGCTTTAGCGTTGCGATAAGGAACTTCGAGTCTCCCGGACGAACCGTTGAATCGCTCGCTTTTACGGTAACGCCCGCCGCCAAAATGGTCAACGCCCCTTGCCCGTTGGAGGCGCTATAACTTGCGTCTCCTGCAAAACTGACGGTGATAGTTTTCTGCCCAACCCCAAAAGTCTCCGGTAGTTTATACGCTAACTTCGCTTTGCCGTTGATGTCTGTCGCCGCCGTTCCCAAAACCGTCGCCCCGATAGAGAATGTAAGCGTCTTGTTCGCGATATAAGCGCCGTCAAAATAGTGTTTCAGCGTAGCGGAGAGCGTTTTTGTGGTTCCAATAGCGCTAGACACTGAGCCGACCATAATCATCGTGTCCGCCGCAGTTCCCTCGTAAGCGCCAAGGTCGGAAGCGAGACCAAGAGTCGTGCGCGGCTTGTGGTTTTGATGCGCCTTATACTGCTCTGTGACATCGTATCCCAGCGCAAGAGCGGAGGTCGCAAGCGGGTCGCAAGCGTCCACGCTGTTCGCGCCGGGCGTTAGCAGGTAGTTTCCGCCAACCAAGTTCACAAAACCGGGGTTGTTCGTACTCTGAGAGTCGCCAAAGAGTTGGCTTGCCCACCCGTTTACGACACTGCCGCCCTCGTGCCCTAACCAGAGTTTGGTGGTTTTGGGGCTTATCCAGTTCTGTCCCATATCCACCACGCCGTTCGCACCGGTGATAACTATCTTAAACGCCTGATAGGGGTTCGCGTTCACCGTCGTATCCGTAAAGAAGATGTTGTTTCTACAGTCTACCTTCTCATAGATGTTGGGGGTGGGCGTGTAGGGCAGGTCGGTCAACTCGAACGCCGCAGAACCCTTTTGATGATTGACGACGGTGTTGTTGTAGAAGTACAGCGTGCCGCGATGCTCCGTCGGATAGTAGGCGACTCCGTTGTACGCCCCGAACCAGACGATAGAGGATTGGTTAGCGGAAGAAGCCTTCATGGTGATAACATTGCCATAGACGTAGGCATCCGGGTAGTAGGGCTTGAACTCAAGGAAATCGGAGCCGCCCTGCGGGTCAAGTATCGCGAAGATGTTGGAACACTCTGTACTGACGACCTCATTGTAGCGAATTATTGTTCCCGCAGAGCGGTCTTTAATCATAGCGCCATGACACCCAGCGCGTAGGGGACCAAAACGGTTGTACTGATACACCGCGCCATCCGACTCGACATAGATATTGTGTTCGTGATACCCGTTACTTAGCCCCGGTATACTCGGTTGACCGTTGTCGTGAATATAGTTCTTCTCAATAAGCAGGTCGGCGGAGTTCTGCGCGGACTGGTTCTTCGAGTTGGCGAAGATACCGTTTCCGTTGAAACTGATTTCGCAACCGCGAATCGTCAGGTGTTGCGCGAACTCTATGTAGATACCGCAGCCGAAAGAGTCGAAAATCCGCGTTTTACCGTGTACATCGGTGAAGGTGATAGAGGAGTCCGCTTTGTACAGCGCGTTCTTAATGTTGAGGGACTCTATGTTTATCCATGAGGGGAACGTCTGCCCATAGACATAGTTCTTC
>CAIJLM010000644.1 GCA_903821495.1 uncultured Chthonomonas sp.
ACGGCGGGCGCGTGGTAGATGTCAAAGTCTTTAGCCGCTTCAAATATCAGGGTTCGCGAGACGGACGCATCTACAACTACTGCCGCCGCCCCGACCCGCACATGAGAGACATGGAAGACGGAGAGCTTCTCCGTATGCCGCCCGACGAACTCAACGCCGGTGTCAATATGCTCGTGCGCGTCTATGTCGCCCAAAAACGTAAAATCATGGAAGGCGACAAGATGGCGGGAAGGCACGGCAATAAGGGAGTTATCTCCAAAATCATGCCTGCGGCGGATATGCCCTTCCTCAACGACGGCACTCCGGTAGACATCGTTCTGAACCCGCTCGGCGTTCCTTCTCGTATGAACATCGGGCAGATTTTAGAGACACACCTCGGATACGTGGGCAAGCACATGAAATGCACCTACGTCAACCCGGCGTTTGAGGCGATGACCGATGAAGAAATCAGAGCGGAGATGCAACGCCTCGCTATTCATATGCGTCGGCGAACGCTTCAAAACTACGTCAACAGCGACCTGCGGTTAGGGCTTGCCTTCTCCGATAGCGAACTGCCGGAAGATATGCTCAAAAAAGTCGAGTCTGCGCTCTATCGCCTAGAGCCGATTCGCCTTGAAGAGATAAGCCGTATTGTCGCCGCCGAACCCGTTATTTCGCCCTTCGAGCGAGAGAAACTGCTTGGCGAGGCAATCGAACTGGACGAGGATGTGGAACTCAGGGAGCCGGAGCTAGACCCCGCAGTAGTCTCGCGCGCTATACCGGAGATGGTGGCGAAGATTAAGCACAACGCTTGGCTTCGCGCAGGCTACAACCCCGACTCCGGTAAATCGTGGCTCCGCGACGGTCTAACAGGCGTTCAATTCGATATGCCTGTTACGGTTGGCATGATTTATATGCTGAAACTCGCGCACCTCGTAGACGACAAAATCCATGCGCGTTCTACAGGACCCTACTCCTTGGTTACGCAACAGCCCCTCGGAGGAAAAGCTCAGTTCGGCGGACAGAGGTTTGGAGAGATGGAGGTATGGGCGCTGGAAGCCTACGGCGCGGCGTACACCCTGCAAGAGATACTTACCATTAAGTCCGACGACGTTCAAGGGCGCGTCAAAACGTATGAGAGCATTGTTAAAGGCGATAGCATCCTTGAGCCGGGCGTTCCCGAATCGTTCAAGATTTTGGTGAACGAACTCCAAAGCCTCGGATTGAAAGTGACCGTTATGGACGAAGAGGATAAAGAGATTGACCTCAGAGACCGCGACGACGACATCAACCCGAACGAAGACCCGGTCAAAGCCGCAAACCGACGACGCAATCGCGCTCTTGGTATCAGCGACCCCGAAGGCGCGTTCTAAGCGTCAAGAGCCTGTCGCCCTTCTCCTGCTTCGCCCTCGTAAGCGCAAGCAGGAGAAGGGTGTTTTCCCCTGCTTGCCTGTATCGCTGTTATCGCCGGGATACACCGCCCTTTCGGTGCAACCCTAGGAGAATTTTCAATTATGGCGGATGCCAGCACTTTCGCAAAAATCCGAATCGGTATTGCCTCTCCTGACGAAATTCGCTCTTGGTCGCATGGCGAGGTCAAAAAACCGGAGACCATCAACTACCGAACTTTCAAACCAGAGCGAGAAGGACTCTTCTGTGAGCGCATTTTTGGTCCCGTCAAGGACTGGGAGTGCCACTGCGGACGCTACAAGAAGGTCAAATTTAAAGACATTATCTGCGAGCGCTGCGGCGTTCAAGTCACCCGTAGCAAAGTGCGCCGAGAGCGCATGGGGCATATCGAACTCGCCGCGCCCGTTTGCCATATCTGGTACCTCAAGGGAGTTCCTAGCCCTCTCGCGCTGATACTCGACATCACGCCGCGCCCGCTAGAGAAAGTTCTCTACTTCGCCTCCTACATAGTCACCTATGTAGACCGCTCCCGTATCAACTCGCATCTTACCGACATTCGCTCGGCGGTGCAGGAAGAGATTGAAGCCATACAGGAGGAGAAAGAGGGTATTGCAGAAGACCTCACCCGTGAATTCGCGAAAGAGGTAAGCAGACATCAGCCCGGTTATGAGCCTGAAATTGAGTTGGCTGAAGGCGAGGAGATTGAAATTTGGGATGAGGATATCATCACTCAAAAGCAGTCCTACCTTGTAGAGCGCATAAAGCAGGATGAGAAGGACGCGCAAGACCGTATGGACGAGATTGCCGCGTCGCTCACGCTTTTCGAGAAGGTGGAGAAGCCCCAACTTCTGATTGAAGAGCAGTTCCGCGCCATTGAGCGCCTTGTGGATGTACTCACCGATAGGTTGGAAGAGGACTGGACTGGCAGCTTCAAAGCCGGACTAGGCGCGGCGGCGGTCAAAGAGCTACTACAAGAGGTTGACCTCGAAAAACTGAAGCTCGTGCTACAACAGGAGATTGCAAACACGCAGGGCCCCAAACGCGCCCGCGCCATCAAGCGCCTTGAGGTATCTGAAGCCTTTATCTCCTCCAAAGCCCGACCAGAGTGGATGATAATGGATGCGGTTCCCGTCATATCGCCCGAACTGCGCCCGATGGTGCAGTTGGATGGCGGACGCTTCGCTACGTCCGACCTGAACGACCTCTATCGTCGTATCATCAACCGAAACAACCGCCTCAAGAAAATCACCGAGATTCGCGCCCCAGAGTCTATCGTCAACCACGAAAAGAGACTCCTGCAAGAGGCGGTAGACGCGCTGATTGACAATGGGCGACGCTCTCGCCCCGTCGTCGGCTCGAACAACCGCGCCCTGAAATCGCTCTCCGATATGCTGAAAGGCAAAGAGGGGCGCTTCCGCAAAAACCTACTCGGCAAGCGCGTAGACTACTCTGGGCGTTCCGTCATCGTTGTCGGTCCCTACCTCAAACTGCACCAGTGCGGTCTTCCTAAAGAGATGGCGCTTGAACTCTTCAAGCCCTTCGTTATGAAGACGCTTGTGGAGCGCGGCTACACCAGCAATATCAAAACCGCTAAGCGCATGATTGATAAGATGCGCCCCGAAGTGTGGGACGCGCTCGAAGAGGTTATTCGAGAACACCCCGTCCTGCTGAACCGCGCCCCCACCCTGCACCGACTGGGAATTCAGGCGTTTGAGCCTGTTTTGGTAGACGGAAAAGCGATTCAGATTCACCCGCTAGTCTGTCACGCTTTCAACGCGGACTTTGATGGCGACCAGATGGCGGTTCACGTTCCGCTCTCAGCGTATGCACAGGCGGAGGCGCGTATTCTTATGCTCTCCTCGCACAACCTGTTCAGCCCTGCAAACGGGGGCCCCATCGTCGCGCCTGTACAGGACATCGTGTTGGGGAACTACTACTTGACCATGTTGCCAGAGGGTCTTTTCCCCCTTGACGAGATATTCAATAGCCCCGAAGACGTGATATTGGCTTACGATATGGGGCGTCTGCCCATCCACGCTCCTGTG
>CAIJLM010000645.1 GCA_903821495.1 uncultured Chthonomonas sp.
AGCTCGAGGTAATTGTGATTGCTCTCTCTGTACTTCTCACCAACGGTCACGTGATTATCGATGATTTTCCGGGAGTCGGTAAAACGACTCTTGCAAAAGCCCTCTCCCGCGCTTTAGGTCTCTCCTTTAAGCGTATCCAATTCACTCCCGACCTCCTTCCTACAGACATTACCGGCTCCTCTATCTACAACCAGAAAACAGGCGAGTTCGAGATGCGCCCAGGTCCTGTTTTCGCCAATATCGTTCTTGCCGACGAAATAAACCGCACTACGCCCAAAACGCAAGCCGCGCTCTTAGAGTGTATGGAGGAGCGGCAGGTGACAATTGACGGGTATTCGCACACACTGCCGCGCCCGTTCTTCGTTATCGCCACCCAGAACAACATCGAACTTGCGGGAACCTACCCCCTGCCGGAAGCCCAGATGGACAGGTTCGCGGCGCGTATCTCCATCGGCTACCCAGACCGTAACGCCGAGCTGGGGATTTTGCAGGCGCAACGTCATATCCATCCTGTTGAGTTTGTAGAATCGGTTATCACCAATGAGGAGATTTTGGCGATGCAGCACGCCGTGCGCGAAGTTCATGTAGACGACGATGTGCGGGGCTATATTCTCGACATCGTGCGTGCAACCCGTGAACACGCGGCGGTATCGTTGGGAGCCAGTCCTCGCGGCGCTCTGAACCTGCTTCACGTCGCTCAGGCGCGAACCGCCTTTCAGGGGCGAACCGCTGTACTGCCCGACGATGTGAAGGCGTGCGCGGAGGCGGTTCTGTCGCACAGGCTCGTGGTTCGCGCCGACCAGCGCGTACGTGGCGTGAACGGAGCCACGATTATTGCGGACATCCTAAACCGTATCGCCGTCCCGGTGGCTCTGCGCTCTTAAAGGAGACTTTAGAATGCAGGCTATCAAGTGGTCGACACTCCTTTTCGGCGCGATATTCGTGGTAGTGGTGGCGGGCGCTATCAACGCCCCGCACCTCTACTATATGGCGGCGATTCTGCTCACCCTGCCCGGTATCTCCTACGGACTGGGCTTCTTCTCCCTGCGTAACCTACAGTTTCGGCGCGAACCTCCCGCTACCGCGTGGGCGGGAGAGGTGGGCGAGCTACTCTACGTAGTGGAGAACCCTACGCGGATTCCGCGCTACTTTATCTCATGCCGAGAGCCGCTACCCGACTGGATAGAGCCTCAATCAGAGCATCCCCCAATCTTCAACGTCTCGCCTGAATCCACCGCGAAAATCGTCTACCCTGTTCGCTTTGCGCGGCGCGGCGTTCACGCGCTACACAGTTTCGATAGCGTCGCTATAGACCCGCTCGGAGTGTTCGCTTTCGGGCAGTCGCACCTATCGGAGGGGGAGGTTGTGGTCTACCCCGTGCCGGAGCAGATGAAGACATGGAAGATGAGCGGCGCAGATAAGTACGGTTGGCAAGAGTTCACGGTCATCGCCCTACGCGGCAGTAGCGTAGACCCTGACGGAGTGCGGCAGTACGTTCCCGGCGACCCCCTGCGCCGCATACACTGGCGACAGACCGCTCGTACAGGTCATCTCAGCGTTATTGAGTTTGAGGAGCCACAGTCTATTCAGGTTCAGATGATACTAGATAGGCAGGAGGGGCGAAACGTAGGGAGCGGAGCGGAGACGACCTTCGAGTATGCAGTGCGATTCTGCGCCTCTATCGCCTATCAGATGGTGCAACAGAACGCCTCCGTGCGCCTCTCCAATACCCTCCACTCTGCAAATGAGACGGCGGTGAATGCGCGGGGCGAAATGCAACTCATGCGGATACTAGACTCTCTCGCCCGCGTTGAGGATAACGACACAGCGTCTATCTCAGAGATAGTGAACGATAAGGCGGGGCAGGTTCCGCGGGGAACCACGCTCATTGTCGTCACCTCCAACCCGGACGCGGAGATTGGCGAGGCGCTTATGCTTCATAGGGCGCAGGGCGTTCTTTGCGTGGTAGTCTATATAGACCCAAACTCCTTTGAGGCGAAACAGGTCTCTTCAGAGCGAGAACGTAGTTTTTTTCAGGCGGTTTCGAGCGGCTCCGCGCAACTCTTTACGGTGCGCTTGCAGGCGGATGGAACTCTGTTTCCGGAGGGCGTAAGCGATGGCAATCTCTGATATTACTAACAGACCGAACCCCAAAAACCAGTCAGGTACGGAAGAGGCTTCTCCCGCTGAAGAGATACAGGAGGAGGTTAGCCTCTGGCTCTATGTTGCAGGGATTCTCTCCGTGCTGTCCGCTATCTATGCCGTCAACTTTGGACTAGAGATACCCGATTTTGGAAATATGGCGTTTACGGGCGCGACAGCGGGCTTTCTACTGAGTTATTGGCTACGCACACGCGGGAAAGAATCGCGCTCGCTTCAACGCCCTATCGTGTTGATTTTGGCGCTGCTTGTTATCGCTTTCGCCTCTTCAGATAGAGGTTTGGAGTGGTTCTGGCCCTCTGTCATCAATGGAGAGCGGCAAAAGGCGATACAGGTCGTTCTCGTATGGTTAGTGGTATTCTTGAGTTTTATGCTCACCTCCAATGCCGCTGTACTTTTCTGTATCGTGCCCTGCTTCGCGATGCTGGCTCTGGTGAGTCAAACCTCCACGCAGACGGAGATTCAGAACGCCTTTCTTGTGTTCGTCACCTCCACCACCTTTCTTATGGTGCATGACAACTACCTCCGAACCCTAGCCTTTCAGGTGAAGGGGCGTAGCGAGGGGCAAGAGAAACGCCTTTTCGGGGGACAGTTTCAGCTCACCGCCTTCTGTATTCTTGGCGCTCTCCTCTTCGCGAATATCGTAGCGGTTCCCTTGCGTGTCATCGGGCAGACGCTCTTTAATCCCAGCGCTCTGAGCCAAATAACCAATAACACAGACAAGTCCGCCCTCACGCTAGCTTCAAGCGTGCAGGTGTCGGAGCATAACTCCATAGAGTTGGCATCGGGTCCCGTTTCGTTGAGCGATAGCGTTCTTATGCGCGTGCTGTCGCCGCGAGGACTCTACTGGCGCGGTACAACTTTCGACTTCTATACGGGAACCCGCTTTGAAAACCGCGAAAACTCTCCCCATCCCGTGAAGGCTACTAGGGAGGAGAGTGTCGTGAACAAGGAGGAGGCGTACCTTGGTTTGGTTGGTAGCGCGACAGATAGAACGTTCACTGGAAAAGTTTTCTATTTGCCTCAAAGCCGTCTGGAATTGAACCCGCGAGATATGAAGAACGCCCACCAAGTGGTGCAAAAATTCGTGATTGCGGGAGGCAGCTTCAGCCAGTTTTATGGGGCGACCTCCCTCTCAAAACTAATAGCGAACGTGGATAAAGTGGATGTTCAAGACGCGGGAGCCTGTAACGCAAACACCAACTTACCCTTGAACATGGAGTATCAGGTCACTTCGACAGCGCCGGACGAAGACCCCGACCACCTTCGCAAAGCCTCTTCAAACCCTGACATGGTTCCCACCCAGATACGCGAAACCTACCTACAGACGGGACCTGCGAATGAACCTGTGCGTAAAGCCGTTCAGGAGGCGATAAAGGGGGTGACGAATAACTACGATAAGGTGGAGGCGATAATAGCCTATATTGGGAAGCAGTGCA
>CAIJLM010000646.1 GCA_903821495.1 uncultured Chthonomonas sp.
CTCCACATCCGCCGCATCCCGTATAATCGAACGCTCTCTTCGCGCCGCCATATAGTGCGGGTCTTTCGGGTTCTTCGCCTTTTCAGGGTCAAAGATACGCGGGTCTACCGCTACATGGTTGTACGGGGTGAAGTCCGGCTTTGTGGTAAAGCAGTCCGAAAAGTCGTTCGCCAGCGCGTCGAACATATTCAGGGGAGGAAGCCCCATTATCTGGTAGAGGGTGCGGTGCATACTCAAAATGGTGGTATGGCGGTGCGACACGTAGCCGCGCTTTATCCAGGGGCTTATGGCTAGAAGAACGCTCCTCTGCGCGTCTACATGGTCGGGTTCGCCGCCCGAATCGTCCTGCGTAATAAAAATCGCCATGTTCTTCCAGTACTTCGTATGGCTCAAGAAGTCCACAATGCGCCCCATCGAAAGGTCGTTGTCCGCCATCCACGATGCTACGTAGGGATAGCCTTTCGCAGGTTTGGGTCCCGCGCCATGGTCGTTACAGATGCAGATATTGATAAAGCGCGGACACTCTTTGCCGCCATTCACGAAAAGGCGATTGAAGTCGAGTTCAAACCAGTACGAGCGGTACTGGTCGGGGATGTTCATATTAAAGATGGGGAACTCCCAGCAGGTGTTATCCGCGAGAACTTTAGGGATAGGGTAGTTCGCTACCTCCCTCGCGCCTGTCTTCTCCGAATCTTCGTCTTCGCCTACGCCCGGAAACTCAAACCCTTCGCCGTAGTTGCGGAAGGTCTTACCGCCCCGTGCAAGATGCTCCCACATCGAACCCGCTTCGGGGTAGTCTTCGGGGAACTGGCTTCCATTGGAGCCGTAGGAGGCGAGCCGTCCCGGCGCAGTGGTCTTCGCTTTGAAGTTGTAGCCGAGCGTGTACATCATTTGCGAGAAGTTGTTGGGCTGAATACCTACCAGCCAGCGATGTCCTACGCCGGAGGCTTCCGGTTGCATATAGAAGTTGTCGCTCACCGTGAACTGACGGGCGAGGGCGTTATGGTTGGTCATCACCGCCACATCGGTTAGCGTAGGTTGACCGGGTCCGGAAATGGTCTGCTTATAGCCCCAGCGAAGTAGGCTAGGGTCGTCGTTAGCGCCCGGAACCCTATCGAAAATCGTATCGTAGGTGTGGTTCTCTTTGGTGAGAAAGACCACGTACTTTATCTGCTCTGAGGGCTTACCCAGGGTTTGCGGAACAAGGGAGGAGGAGAGTGCTTTGCGTTGGTCGCTTCTGTCTACTATCCCGTTGTTTTCGAGAACCTTCTGCGTCATCTGCTTGAGTTCCGAATTGGAGGGCGCGGAGAGGATAGAGACCGCCCCTCTCAAACCGAGAAATTCGCTTTTTGGTAGGTTTTTCACACCTTTGGGCCCATTTCCGAATCCTCGGAAGTTGATACAGATAAGGCTCTTTCCATCGGCGGAAGCGCCGATGCGATAGGGATACCATGCGGTGGGGATATGCCCTAACACCTTCGCGGAGCGCGTATCTAGCACGGCGATTGCGTTGATACCCGACTCAGTAACGTAGAGGCGCGAACCGTCTGGCGAGAGCGTCATGCCGCAGGGGCTTACGCCACGCAGTTTGGCGACGAGTGGAGAGGGCGCGAGGCGCGTACTAGCGACGATTTTACCCGTTTTGAGGTCTATACGCTCTATCAGGTCGTTGTTGAAGTTGGAGACGTAGAGTGAAGCGCCGCTTGCCACAAGGTAGTTGGGGGCGCTTCCGCCAATGGTCTTGCCGCCGTCAGAGGGAGCGCCGACTAGAAGCCCCGTTTTGATTTTTCGGAAGACTTTGGGCTTCGCGGGGACGCTTACGTCTATGCCCCACACAGAGAACGAGTCATCGGTGTTTACATCGCCTAGCCCCGCGATTTTACGCCCCTCGAAAATCGTTCCCTCTCTCGCCTCTTTACTAGGATACGAGAAGGGCGGATGCGTGAGACCGCGCGGGTCGAGCGTGTTTTTGTCCTTCACCTTTGCGGCGAGCGCGGGGTCGATGGGAGGCGTGGCGGTGTACTGAAACATTCCCACATTCGCAACGTAGACGCGCTTCCCGACAACCGCCAGCGCATACGGATAGCGTCCAGAGGCGATGGAGGAGACGATTTTGCGGGTTTGGGTATCTATGATAACGACGCGGAAGTTGGTGGTGTCGGCGACGTAGAGGTAACGGTTGTCGTCGCTGAGTTTTACGTCCATCGCAACGCTGTCTTCGTATTTTCGCTCGTTCACCGTCTGATTAAGCTCTATCTCGCCTATCACTCTACTCGCTACGGTATCGTAGATGCGGATTTCGCCCGAATCCCCGCTACTCCAGTAGAGCGTGTTTCCATCCGAAGAGAGCGCCGCCACGCGAGTCTCCCCGCGTCGCCCTTTGCTCTTCTTCTCGTCGCTATCCATTGCGGGGTCTAGCCGCGTGATAGTAGGACTGCCGCTCTGCCAGTTTCGGAAAAGGGTTCCCTCCTGCGCTGAGACGACAAAGGCGACTCTTCCATCTCTACTAAGGGTGAGAGCGTGGGGCCAGGACGGTACAGGAATGTGTTTTCCTACCGGACGTAGTAGTCGCCCAGAGGGGATAATAGTGGTTCCGCTAGGGTTGTGGGTGGCGTACTCGTTCACCACTGCCGCATGGAGGTAGGGGGCGGCTTTCTGGCTGAAAGCGGCTGTTGCAACGCTCGTAAGCGTGATAAACGCGATGGGAGCTACCAAACGATGATAGTTCAAGATTTTCTGTATCCTCCGCTTGTATAAGTTGGGGCGCTTTTCTCTGCTAGAGCGCATTCCTCTTTTCACTGATGGGTAGGGTTTCGCTTTCGGGCGGAGGAATCCCTGCTTTGGAGTATGATAAATTTGCGTTAAGAACGAGGGCGGGCGCTGAAATCTCCCTGACCTTAGTGCGCCTGTTCGCTCTTCGCGCTTGGCTCCGCTCGCAAAGTGGAGGCAATGGTAGTCCGATAGAGATTATGGCGACGATCTACGCGGGAGAGGTCATCTATCGCGCCTGAAAATTGTAAGGGGCGTGTTAATCGCAAAAAACTTTTCAGCGCCCCTTGACAAAGATTTTCAAAGGTGATATAGTTCTTTTGTGTGTATTTCATGCAAATGAGATACCACCCACCAACCTTTTCAGGAGGAAACCCTTATGAAGCGTTTGACCAGAAACGTAGCGTTACTGACAGTTGCTTGCTGTTTACTTGGGGGGGGCAGTGTATGCGTCTCTGACCTTTACTAGCGCTAGCGCTGGGCTAAGTAGTCCCACGGATGGCACTTGGTATTCCCAAAGCGCTGGCGTAACCTTTACGAGTAGTCACAGCCTTACCATCGCTCACTCCGCTCCCTTAAACGATGAACTTTGCACGTATGAGTTCATGAACGGCTATCAGACAACAACTATTACTGATTCGCTCGGCACGATGACTTTTAATTCGGGCGATCCTAACCCTCAGACTGTAAGCGTCTCCTCTCTCTCTTCTACTAGCACGAGTGTCCCTGCTGGCTTTGAAGTCGCTTTCGCCAAGACAAAATGGAATAACGTCAACAAGAAAGATAACTACCACAATTTCCATGTATCGTTACCCTAAGCTACGTATCGGGTATCGTACATCTAGGGCATCTCCCTACTAAGAGTCAGAGAGATGCCTTCACCTTTATGTTGAGGTAATAGAATGCCTTCAGTTTATTTTGTTATACCAGCCATCTTAGCCCAAGCCGCCGCCCAAACAAACTCGCCCCTATCCCTCATCACTAACGAGGGTGACACGCGCCTTAACACAAAAATCTCTGTAAAGTGCAAGCGCCTCCCGTTAAGCGAGGTGTTACAGGCGCTACAGGCGGAATCCGGCGTTATTCTCAAAATAGAGGATAAGCGAGTTGCAAAACGCCTAGCCTCCGTCTTTACTACGCAACTTCCCCTCTACCGCATCCTGAACAATATCGGCAAAGTGTGCAATCTAACATGGACGGCGAGAGAGGCGAACGGAGAGAAGCGGTATACGCTTTACGAGAGCGTGAAGAACCGAAAGTATGTCCGCGACCTTAATGAAATGGGACTGGAAAGCGTTCTGCAAAAACTCCGCGTAGCGCGTCAGTATTTGCGGCTTTCAAAAGAGGAGATATCCAAACACGCGCAAGACGGAGATAGCATCGCTCAAGACTTTCTGAGGGATGATTTTTCGCGAAATGAAATCGCCCTTCTGCTTTTAATAAATGAAGATAGTATAACGCGACTACGCGACCACCAAACCATCATTCTGACTTACGACCAACTTTCCGAAGAGGCGCGGCAAGGGCTAGACTCCTACTGCCGCTACAACTATGAGCAAGAAAAGAAGAATGTCGAATTCCTTTCCAGTAATGAAGAGTTCCTTCGTCAAAATGGCGCGCCTCCTGCCGCGCCTAAACTCCATCCGCCGCAACCAGAGACTCTAACGCTTCGGTACACCATAGACGGCGACGGGCTTTCCACTAGAATAGAGATGTTCTATCAGGACGATTTGCATACTGCGGAGATGAGCTACCCTCATAATTCGGAGGACCCCGATTCTTTGTGGTTTCCTCAAATTCAAGCGAAGGCGAAACGCAATCTGAAAAGGGAGTGCGACGCAGAACACATAAAAATTATGGAGGATAGCCGAACTAGCGGTGAAGACTTCGGGGTGTTTTTAGAACAGGTGCATGAGCGGAGCCACCTGAATCTCTTCGCAGATGCGTACACTGATTCCAATCACTTCGATTTTGCAAAGACAGGGCGAATATTTTCTTATGATGCCGGAACTCGTTTAGCTCGCGTTTTGGGAGGTTGTAGTATGTGGAATCGAGACTACTGGCAGGAGGGCGCGAACGGAAATGAGGTACTTTTTCTTCGCAAAGACTGGTATCTTCTACAAGACGATAGTAAAGCGGAAGCGATGTTGGAACGTCTTCAAGTCAAAAGAGCGCGCAAGCAACCCTTCACGCTTGAAGATTACGCAGAGCTATCGCTACTTCCCGCCGCCCAAAGGGGGCGTATCGCAAGACCTTTGAAGGTAGAGATTGACGGGTTGCTCCAGTCCTATGTAGGCTTGCTAAAGTTCTACCTCTCCCTCACTTCCGCAGAGAAGCGTCTCCTTCTGGCGCAAGGACTGACGAGAGCGGTTCTTCCGTCCAGCAAAGTACAGGGTTTCGAGAACATCCTGCGATTGTGGAATATCACTAGGTCGGAGGATGCGCTACAAACCGCCCGCCTCAAGATACGCACCGATGCACAGCAGAGTTACTTTATCGTTCAATCGGTTCAGGGGGATGGCTCTGTGATTGAAAAGGAACTTTTTCACCTTGAGGGACTACCCGCCGAACAGACCTCTAAAAGGAGTAAATAGCCTGTGTTTTTTGTTTTCTTATTACTTGCCCTTACGGGAAATCCTCAAGCGAATAGACTTGCGCCTAACCAATCAACACACCTCGTCAAGCGTTATCAGGTGACGCTCCGCGTGATACGCCCTACATGGAGAAAACAACCGACAGTAGACGAAATGAAAAGTAGTAGAGGGCAGTACGGGAACATTATATCGGGCGTATTTCATCCCAAATACCTCGATTCGGACAGCGAAATGCTAAACAAACTTAACAAACACAGCCCCGAGTTCAAGTTCGACCGTTTTCTAAACAAGACGAGTTTTATCCTAGCGGCGGATACTGTTTGGACAGCCCCGAAAGATTTCAGCCTGAACGATTTCCAGCTCGCTTTTGTTCAGAATAAGGTCGAACTCGTAGACGTAACTAGCCCGGCATCGGGACCTATCGTCGGCTTAGGCAAACCTAATCCCACATCTCAATCTCAGTTTCCGCAGTATAGCAAGGAGTATCCGCCCGCCGTTCGTAAACAGATTGAAGAGGACGGAAAGGTGATACTAACCAGAACAGCGACTCTCA
Organism: uncultured Chthonomonas sp.; assembly: GCA_903821495.1. GTDB lineage: Bacteria > Armatimonadota > Chthonomonadetes > Chthonomonadales > Chthonomonadaceae > CAIJLM01. Next base: position 5,917 of record CAIJLM010000646.1, read on the forward strand.
ATAGCCTTGTAGAAGGTAAGAAACGCGAGTATTCACGAATGCTAGGAGGCGGCTATGTTATTGAGAAGAACGCCACTACGTGCATTATTTACAATCTGAACGTCTATACATTTGCCGTAAAAGGAAAAAAACCGCAGGTAGTCTTCAACCCTTCGGATATCGTGCTTCTTACCGTTTCAGATGCAAAGTGAGACTACCCTCAGATACGATAGCGTCGAATCGCCCGTAAATGGCGTGCGTAGTAGGAATCTTGAAGCGAAGTCATGGCGACTCCGTAACGGCTGGAGGCGTGAATAAAACTCCCGCCGCCGAGAGCCATGCCGACGTGAGTGATTCCCCGATTGCGCGGGTCGCTCTCGCTACCGAAGAAGAGCAGGTCGCCAGCATGAACTTCGCTGTCTAGCGAAACCTCTTCTAAGCAGGGGGCGGTGGCTTGAAGGTAAGCGTCACGCGGAAGCGTTATCCCAAAGTAGCGGTATATCGTCTGCACGAAGCCAGAGCAGTCGAATCCAAACGGGGTGGCGCCGCCCCATAAGTACGGAACGCCTATCCATTCGTTAGCGATATTCGCCGCTCTCTCTCCGTTAAAGAGGGGAAGAAGACCCGCTTCCTCAGTATCTTCCTTTTTCATAAAGTATCTGCGCGAACCGTTTCGAGTCGGAAGGTTCACAAGAATGAACTTTCCAAGCCACTTAGGGCAGGCGACAATGGAGCCAAAGACCAGTTGCGTCAATACGATGCTATGCGAGTTAGGGCTGTAGTACACCTTAGCGGTTGGCGCGATAACTCGTAGTTTGATTTCTCGTCCTTTAGCGTCTCCCCAGCGAGGTTCGCCCTCCTTGTAGGGGCGTACAAACTCAGAGTAAGCCCAGCCCTCGTAGCCGTCCGGCGTTCCGAGTAGCAGAAAGCCGTCGCGCTCCTCCCGTATCTCAACGCTCTCTCCTATTATGGCTTGACTAACCTGTTCGCTCTTCGCGTCTGGTTCCGCTCGTAGCGAAACGACGTTATGAATAACTACTCCGAATCGTTCCATACGGCTCCACTCTCCTTTCGCTACGCCCACTCCACCAGCGTCGCCCCCCACGAGTAGCCAACCCCGAAACCCACCAGCAGAACACGCTGACCGCTCTTCACAGCGCCCTCCGCCATCAGTTCTGATAACACTATCGGGATAGTCGAGGAGACGGTGTTGCCGCAGTGTTTCATTCTGACGCAGAACTTCTCATCGGGAATATCCATCTTCATCTGCAAATGTTTCAGCATATAGAGGTTCGCCTGATGAAACACAACGAGGTCAATATCGTCCAGCGTGATTTTCGCCTTGTCGAGAAGCCGCTCTAGCGTTGCGGGGACGGTGGAGAGCGTGAACGAGAATATCTCTCCCCCATTCATGTAGAGGTTGTTCGCGGTGCGCTTGTTGCCCATCGTATCCTCTACTAGCGGGGCGTTGGGGTCGTACCCACTCCGTGTACCGCTATTGGGGACAATCAGGTTGCCCGCGCCTGCGCCGTCAGTTCCATACACGAAGGGCCCCAAAGAGGGCGCGGGTCTATCTGTGGCGACGAGTAGGGTGGCGGAAGCCGCATCGCCAAAGAGTGTGACGATACTCTTATCGTCTGGGTGAATGAGTTTCGTATACGTGTCGGCGGTAATGAGGAGGACGTTTTCGGCTTGCCCCGTCTCAATCAGCCCCTTCGCGTACCCCAGCGAGTAGATATAGCCCGAACACCCCAAACTAACATCTACAGCCCCAATAGTAGTCGCGAGTCCGAGGCGCGCCTGCACAATACACGCCGTCGTGGGAAGCATATAGTCCGGAGTCTGAGTGCAGAGTATCAGAAAGTCAATCTGTTCTGGAGAGCAAGCCCCCGAATCGAACAGTTTTCGAGCGGCGGTAGTCGCCATATCGGAGGTGTACTCGTTCTCCCCTGATAGCCGTCGCTCCACAATCCCTATCTTCGACTCAATTTTCTTCTCTGTCCATTCGGGCCACTTGCTTGCGATAACCGAATTGGGAAGAACGCCTTCCGGTAAATAGTACTCCACTGCTTTTATCGTTGCATACATAGTTTTCTACTCCGAGATTAAATCTACGACTGCGGGGCTACTGCGTTCACCGTTTGCGCCGACAACCTGCGCCGTAACGGAAGCCCGCGGCGTACTCGCGTCGAGGCTGACTTCGACCTTAAAAACGAGCCTGTCCATCTCCTTTATGCGCTCAATAGGGAAGGAGGTTCGCACCAGTTTCACTCCCGTCGAGTCGGAACTGAGGCGCAGTGTCGCATCAGAGAGGTTGCCGCCGAAGTTGTACACCTCAATATATAGTATGACGCTGAGACCGCGCGATATTTTGAAGGCTTCGTCACTCTTACTCGCTTTACTGTCCAGCGGGCGTAGGCGCACGATGATTTCGGGGCGTTCGACCTTTTTCTTGGGCGGCTCAGGCTTTTTGGGCGCGTCGCTTGCGGGCGCGGTGACATCCGCCATTATCCCGCGTGGAAGCGCCAGCAGGACGGGGAGCGTGGAGAGAGGAAGAGCCGGGGTTTTGTCCTTTTCGGCTGGAAGAGGGATAGGAGAGCCGAAGGCGTTGATGAGTTCCGTAAAGCGTAGTTTACCCCGCGCCTCTTCGCTCAGGGGTAGCGGGAGGAGCATATCGCCCTTATCCGTCCAACCGACCAACACATCATTAGTTCCATCGTCGAAGACATGGATATGCAGACCCGGCTGACGGTAGCGAATCTCGCCCTTGTAGGTTGCGTTCCCCAGAAAATTCGCGGCGGTAGCGAGGGCGGAATAGGCGGGTAGAGGCAGGAGGTCTCTGTCCAGAGCGCCGAAAGAGGCGTTGTTTTCAACGAAGGGAGGCAGAATAAAGAAGAAGTGCCGCGTCGTTCCTGCGCGTCGCGACTCTACATAGGATTTGAGGACATACTTCGCCTGCTCTACCGTCTCGGCGAAAGTCAGGGTTCCGCTCTTCTGAACAACAGGAGCGCCCGCCTCGGTCAACCAGACGGGCTTATTGAGCGCCTCCGCCTTCTCGCGGTATTTTTTGTGGAGGTTAGCGCGTTGAAGGTAGTTGGAGGGCGCTTCGTAGGTGTGATAGTTGAAAATGTCGTAGTAGGCGGCGGTTCCATTCGCGGCGAGGCTCGCCGTAAAGAGCGGAGAGTCTAGGGCGATGGAGGTCTGTAGCACCTGCGCGGAGCCGTTTCCGCTCTTTATGCCGAGCGCGGCGGCTTTGAAGAACGCGGCGTACTCGCTGGCTGGCTCTGTCGAAAACATGGGAATGTCGGCTTCGTTCCAAATCTCCCAAGCCCGAACGCCGCCCAAATGCTTCGCCATCTCGCGCGCCGAGCGATATGCGTCGCGCAAATCGTCAGGGAAGGCGTGTGTGTTCTCATCGGAACGCGCCCACTTGGGCGTATCGTGGAAGACCTGAACGACGTTTAGCCCTTTACTGTGTTGCGCCTGCAAGGACTTTTCGTACTTTCCCCAGAGGAATTTGCCCTTAATAGGCTCAATTTCGCTCCACGAGAGGCGGTCTCGAACCCACATAAAGCCCGCCCGATGCGCGAGTTCGCTAACGGTCTCGAACTGCTCCGGCTTTACGAGCCACGAGAGCGCGACATCCGTAGCGACCCAGCCCTCCTCTTTTTGGCGCGGGCGCGGAACGACGGCGAAGGGAGTTCCGCCGGAAAACTCGCCCGCCCCCTGCACTATGCGATACCAGCCCCAGGGTAGTTTACCGATGTTTATATCGCGTTCAGGGTAGTCGCCCTCTTTTACCGTTGTTTCGATAGCGGAGACGATACGGACATGAACCTTGTCCTTGCTATCGGAGAGGGTGAAGCGCACGGACTGAGTGTCGTAGAAGACGTTGCCCGGCTCTTTGGAGGCGAAACGCTGTTGCGCGTCTGCGCTTTTTGAGACCAGCAGACATAGAACCAGAATCCACATTGCGATTCGCGACATAGTTTCCCCTTACTCCGCTACAGTTGCAAGCGCGTACCGCGTTTCAAGACGCTACCCGCCGCAATGACAGGAACGCCGCTTCCGCCGCCCCGCCCCGTGATGACAACCTCGTCCTCAATGACCACATTTTCGTCTACGATGATACCATAGAGACGCACGTTAGCGCCCACCGTGACGTTGTCCATGAGGATGCAGTTTTCGAGGCGCGACTCTCCAGCGACGCGACACTGCTTTCCGATAGCGGTCAGCCCGTTTATCCAGGTCGTGGGCGCGATAACCGTCCCTTCTCCTACCGATATTCCCGGAGCCGCGGTTCGAACCACGCCGCCTAGTATAGATTGGGTGGCGTTTAGGAGCTGTTCGGCGTGTCCGAGGTCTATCCAGTAGCCCTTTGCAACGTAGCCGTAGACCCCCGCCCTCTCGGCAATCATCTTAGGA
>CAIJLM010000647.1 GCA_903821495.1 uncultured Chthonomonas sp.
AGGTTGCCTACGTGTTACGCGACCGTTCGCCGCTAGGGTATTGCTACCCCCGCTCGACTTGCATTTCTTAGGCACGTCGCAAGCGTTCGTCCTGAGCCAGGATCAAACTCTCCATAAGAAGAGTCTTTATATTCAATACCATCCGAAGATGATACGAAAACTAACAATGTTACACACTGGCTCTCGCTTTTACTTGTTCGTATTTATTGGCTCGCAAGACAATCCTCTGTGGAACCCACAGAAATTGTCCTTACTTGATTATCAAAGTTCTTCACTTCCGCACCACGTTGGGTTCATTGCGGAGGCTCTTTAATCTACCCCAGAGATGCCCAAAAGTCAAGTAAAAACTTTCCAAAACAGTGCAACTTTTCATATTCCCCGCCTGTCAGTACTTATTGCAAGGCTCAAACTCTCGTGTCGCCAAAGACGGAACCCGATTTCGCGATACTTTTGATGGCAAGGTACGGATGACTATGTTTGCACAGCCCACCGACGAAAAATTAGTAGCGCGAACGCTCGCCGGAGATAGACAGGCGTATCGAATCCTTATGGAACGATACTACCGAATCGTCTTTCGTCTCTGCCGTGGCATTCTTCGCCACGCCGAAGACGCGGAAGACGCTACCCAAGAGGTCTTCGTCCGCGCCTTCCAGTCGCTAGGTCAGTTCGCAGGGCGGGGCGCGTTCGGAGGGTGGTTGCGCCGCCTCACTGTCAACCACTGCCTAAACCGAACCCAAACCGTAGCGGCGCGCGTTTCGGCGAAATCCTACTCCCTCGACACGATGTCCGAGAGCCTGAGAACCAACCGTGAGTCAGACCCCGAAGAGAGGCTCTTGCGCTCGGAAGAGCGAAAGCGAATCCATGACGAACTGGACTTGCTACCGCCGCAACAGCGCATCGCCTTAGCCCTACGCCTATTAGAGGGCTTGACTTACGAAGAAATCGCCGACATGATGGGAGTCCCGGTCAACAGCGTTCGCTCGTGGTTGCACCGTGGACGCACACGACTACGAGAAGCCCTACAAGAGGTTGTCGAATGCTAAGACACTTTGATAATAAAAACCGTCGCAGTATCTCCTCACAGGATACCGCCTCCGCGCCCGCCGCTTCCCTATGGCAAGCGAACGATGACGCTTTCGCCTCCCTTCCAGCCGTCTCTTGCGACTATGTAGCGGAGAACGTCTCTGGTTATGTAGACGCGGAACTCAACCCGCAAGCCATTCAGCAGATAGCGAATCATCTCAATAACTGCCCGAACTGCGCGAAGATAGTAGCGGAGGTAGAGCGAGTAGGATTGGTATTAGAACGGGAGTGGAGCGACAACGCTCCGCTCCCGTCCTCTTTGGAGGTCGAATTCGCCCTCGACTCGATAATGGACGCGCTCCCGCCCATCTACGAGCCTAGCCGCTCTAGTAAACACGGCGATACCCCGCACGTAACGCGCTGGGTGCGCTTTACCACAGGCTTTGTCGGAGGCGCTCTCTTCGTTACCTCGCTCTGGTCGAGTTATCAGGTCGGTTTCTGGCAAGGTAGAGCGAGCTACTTCGCCCCCGCAACCCTCCATCAGCCTCTGCCAACCGCCCCTACCCCGCCCCCCGCCAAATCCCCCGAATCCACTCTCTTCCGCGCCTACCACCCGAAACGCCTCTCTCCGAATATAATCTAAAATTGAGACGCTTGAGCCTTTTTTGACCATCCCCCCCGTACCTCTTCAAAACAACAATAGCCCCCTCTCCATACAGGAGAAGGGGCTATAAATCCAAAAGCGACCTACTTGGAGCGGAGGCGGCGATACCTGCGGAAGCCTACCATGAGAGAGCTACAGCCCATGCTAGCAAGAAGGGCGACTGTCCCGGGTTCGGGCACGGCGAGTTTCGCAAGAAGCCGGGGACCCGAAAGCGAACCTCCGAACTGAAAGTAGACGTTCTGTATATCGCTGAGGTTAAAGCCTTTGGCGGTGGTCAGGTTGAAGGTTATCTCGTTCTGCACAAGCGTTGAGGTCAAGACTGTGTTAGAGGAGGAGGTTTTACTTATTCCGTTCACCATACCGCCGCTAATTCCGCTAAACGTAGTGATAGCCTCGTTCGTGCTACTGGGTCCCGCGATACCCGAATTGAACTGCCACATAGAGCCAATACTGGAAGACGTTTTATTCCAGATAATGGAGGTTCCAGTCGCCGTCGCGCTTGCCGGAGTCAGGGAAGCGGACAGACTAGCGCGTTGCCAGTATAACCCCGTGAGGACATCCGTGCTTTGTAGAGCGATACCGGAGCCGTTTATCACCTGCACCGACAGGTTATTTGTAGCGGCGTTGTAGGTGAAGTTCGCCCAACCGACGAGCGAAGTTCCCGTCGCGGCGTTCGTTCCATTTATGGAGAAGGAGAGCGACGCAGCGGACGCAGAGAGCGCAGAACTGAAAATACAGCCCGCCAATAACCCTAGAATTAGGAGGGGCTTCCAGATATTTAATTGTTGGCGTGTCGTGTTTCTCATTATTACCTTGCTTCCGTCAGGGGAGGCGAAAAGTTCCTACTATTATAATACGCTAAAGAGGGCGCATTCGTCACTGCTAACTCTACTAGGTTCGTAGATAGTTCCGCCCTAATGGGGCTTCGCTATCTCTATTATACGCTATACGGAGGGTACGGGTTGCATTGTGTAAGAGTTCAGGGTTATGGGAATCGTAACTACTTACCCTATTCAAGAGAGTAGGGTTTAGGTATAAAGTTTCCGAGGTAGCTACTCACCCTATGGAATGCGACCTAGCCTCCTTCCCGAAACGAGAAGGGGGAATACTGCCGCTAAGAAGATAATGGAAGCGGTTGAACGCTAGGCTTTTACCCTAAATCGAGTGGCTCTATCCAACGATAACCACTTTGCGCTCTAGTCACTCCTTCCCGCGCCGGGAAGGGGACGGGGGTTAGGTTCCCCCGAAGCGGCGCTGAGTAGTTACAATTTCTACTCTCATAACCCTGAACTCTTACAACAGAGCGGGGGCTTTTCTATAGGCTATTCCGCGCGACTAGCGCGACTTCATTTCTGCGACGCGGATACGATTCATGGCGTGCTGTAGGGATTTCTGAACAGCGGCGGCATCTATGCCCGGCACGGCAAGCTGTTGGCGAGCGTTCGCGGCATCTTGACGAGCCTGTTCGATATTTATCTCGTCGGAGAGTTCCGCAGAATCGGCGAGAATAATCACCTTGTCTTTTTTCACCTGTAAGAACCCGCCGCTGGTGGCGATATACGCCTCCTCTCCCGTGATGAGCGAGAGTTTGATAAGCCCTACCTCCAACTCAGTCAACAAGGGCGCGTGTCCCGCAAGCACTCCAAACGAGCCTTGAACACCGGGCGCGCGCACCGCTTCCACTACATCATGGAAGAGCATACGCTCCGGTGTCACCAGTTCTAGCATAAAGGTCTTTGCCAATCCCTATCTCCTTTAAGCGACGCGGGAGAGGGCTTTCGCGCCTCTCCCCGCCCTTTTTTCTAACCGCGTAGGACTTTCGCCTTTTCAACGGCTTCGTCAACGCTTCCTACCATATAGAACGCTTGCTCTGGCAGGTCGTCGTGTTTGCCTTCCACAATCTCCTTGAAGGAGCGGATGGTCTCTTTGAGAGGCACGTACTTACCGGGCGAACCGGTGAACTGCTCGGCGACGCGGAAGGGTTGTGAGAGGAACCGCTCTAGGCGACGGGCGCGGGCGACGGCGAGTTTGTCGTCGTCGGAGAGTTCGTCTATACCCAGAATGGCGATGATGTCTTGCAGGTCTTTGTACCTCTGCATGGTCATCTGAACGGCGCGCGCTATCTCGTAGTGTTCTGCGCCCACGATGTGGGGTTGGAGGATACGAGAGACGGAGACGAGCGGGTCGACCGCAGGGTAGATGCCTTTCTCCGCGATTTTGCGCTCTAGGTAGATATAAGCGTCAAGGTGGGAGAAGGTGGTTGCAGGAGCCGGGTCGGTGGGGTCGTCCGCAGGAACGTAGATGGCTTGTACCGAGGTGACAGAACCCTTTTTGGTGGAGGTGATGCGCTCTTGGAGCGTACCCATCTCTGTGCTGAGGGTGGGCTGATAGCCGACGGCGCTGGGGATGCGTCCGAGAAGCGCGGAGACTTCGGAGCCTGCCTGCACGAATCGGAAGATGTTGTCTACGAAGAGGAGAACGTCCTGCCCCTCTACGTCGCGGAAGTATTCGGCGATGGTGAGCGCGGAGAGAGCGACGCGAAGACGCGCTCCGGGCGGCTCGTTCATCTGTCCGAAGACCATTGCGGTCTTGCTGATAACGCCGGACTCCGCCATTTCGAGCCAGAGGTCATTTCCTTCACGGGTACGCTCGCCCACGCCTGCAAAGACGGAGAAGCCTCCATGTTCGGTGGCGATATTGGTAATAAGTTCTTGAATAAGAACGGTCTTGCCAAGTCCTGCGCCGCCGAAGAGTCCAATTTTACCACCTTTAAGGAAGGGGGTGAGGAGGTCTATAACTTTCAGACCTGTCTCCAAAACCTCTTGTTCGGAACTCTGGTCAGCGAAGGAGGGGCTGGGGCGGTGAATGGGCCAACTGGTATCGCACTCAACGGGACCCTTTTCGTCTACGGCTTTGCCCAGCAGGTTGAAGACACGCCCTAGCGTGCCGCGCCCGACAGGAACGTTGATGGGGCTACCTGTATCGAGAGCGGGCATACCGCGCACTAATCCGTCGGTAGTGGACATTGCGATACAACGGACGACATCGTTGCCTAGATGTTGGGCGACTTCTACCGTAAGGTCGATGGAGCGACCTGAATCTTGTATCGTGATTGCGTTATAGATTTTAGGTAGTTCGCCTGCGGGAAAGCCGACATCCACGACGGGACCCTGCACCTGAACCACTTGTCCTGTTGCCATGCGTATTCTACTCCTTATATCTGTTCCGGTTCGCGCCTTTACGGGGCTTGTTTGCGTCGCCGGGTATCGGAAACTTGAGGATTGAGGTGAAAATTTGAGACAGTGAAAAATTTCACGTATTGACTCATTGTAGCAGTTCTCTACGGGGTAAAGCAAGAGTTTCTCTTTCTGGAATCTGGAATTTCCTCTAATTCCTCGCTCTTTTTGTTAGAATCGGGTCGAAGGAGGAATTTGTTACACTTCGGGGGAACTGTGTGTAGCATACTATGACGTTTTTGCGTCTAAAGAAAACGGCTCTTGTTTTTTGTTGATGGAAAGGTAACGGCTATGAAAAACCCAAAAATTCTCGTCAAACCGCTCCTGTGGTTTCATCTTCTTGTCTGCTTGAGTTGGCTCTATGTGTTTCATGCCAACGAACCGCACTATCTGCCTGTGACTCTGTTTATCTGGTCTATTCTGGCGGTGCAGTTCTCATGGGGCTTTACCGTTGGGCTGGCGGTGGGTCCCGCCCGCAAGGATAGAGGCAACCTCTGGTGGAGTCTGATGACCATCTTCATGCCTCTCTTCTTTATGGCTCCCATGATTCTTCCGCTTCTATTTAGTATGCCTCTTATCGGTTTGGCGTATTTTTCGGTGGTGCTGATTATTCTGGGAAGCGAAACCTATACGGGGGTGCTTCTCGGCGTAAAAATGCACAGTGAGGGCGGCAACCTCTAGGTGCTTTATGGGGGCGAATCGGAACTGGTGTTCTGCGCGGTCTTCAAAACCGTTCGCGTGGCGGCTAATCCGTCACGGGTGGGTTCGATTCCCACACGCTCCCGCCA
>CAIJLM010000648.1 GCA_903821495.1 uncultured Chthonomonas sp.
AACCTCTACGTTCCTACGCGCCCGATACGACATCGCGGCGACACCCTTGAGGGTCCCGTCCTCACAGTGCGCCTCTCCACACCTGCGCCCGATGTTATTCGCGTTCGCATTTCCCACTTTGAGGGCGGTAACGAGCGGCTTCCCGATTTTCCGATTGACATTCAGCCGACGGAGCCGGAAATCACCCTTGACGAGCGATTCGTAAGCCTGACTAGCGGGGAGTTGACTGCGAAGTTAGACCGCGCCAACTTTCGGCTTGAGTTTCTAGCAAAGGGGAAAATCCTCACGCATAGCCCATCACGCGGGCAAGGATACATCAAGACCGACGATGGCGAAACCTATCTCCATGAACAACTCCACTTGGGCGTGGGCGAGAACGTCTATGGGCTAGGAGAGCGATTCACTGCGTTTGTCAAGAACGGGCAGGTGGTGGAGACATGGAACAAGGACGGCGGTACGGGGAGCGACCAGGCGTATAAAAACATCCCCTTCTACCTCACCAATCGCGGGTATGGGGTTTTTGTCAATCACCCGGAGCGGGTGGACTATGAGGTAGCGTCGGAAAAGGTATCGCGAGTGCAGTTCAGCGTACAGGGCGAAGCGTTGGAGTATTTCGTTATCTACGGCGCAACCCCCAAAGAGATTATCGCGAAGTACTCCGCCCTTACCGGACGCCCCGCACTGCCCCCCGCATGGACGTTCGGGCTATGGCTCTCCACCTCCTTTACCACGAACTACGACGAATCTACGGTGATGAGTTTCCTCGATGGAATGGCGGAGCGCAACCTCCCGCTCTCCGTGTTTCACTTCGACTGCTTCTGGATGCGCGGCTTCCACTGGTGCGATTTCGAGTGGGATGCAGAGGTTTTCCCCGACCCGCAAGGGCTACTGGAACGCCTCCACGCTCGCGGATTGAAGGTCTGCGTATGGATAAACTCCTACATCGCGCAGCGCTCTGCGCTGTTCGCGGAGGGCAAGGCGAAGGGCTATCTCGTGAAACGTTCCGACGGTTCGGTGTGGCAGTGGGACTTATGGCAACCGGGCATGGGGATTGTGGATTTCACCAACCCCGCCGCTTGCGAATGGTACGCGGGACATTTGAAGCGCCTGATGGCGATGGGGGTGGACAGTTTCAAGACGGACTTTGGGGAGCGTATCCCCACGGATGTCGTCTGGTATGATGGCTCCGATCCCCAGAAGATGCACAACTACTACGCCTACCTCTACAACAAACTTGTGTTTGAGACGCTGGAAGAGGCGCGGGGCGAAGGGGAGGCGGTAGTCTTCGCACGCTCCGCAACGGCGGGATGTCAGCGCTACCCAGTGCATTGGGGCGGCGACTGCTACTCTAGTTTCGAGAGTATGGCGGAGAGTCTGCGGGGCGGGCTATCGTTGGGGCTGTGCGGGTTTGGTTACTGGAGTCACGATATAGGAGGCTTTGAGGGCGCGCCTCCCGCCGATGTCTACAAGCGTTGGCTACAGTTCGGTATGCTTAGTTCGCATAGTCGGCTACATGGAAGTAGCGCC
>CAIJLM010000649.1 GCA_903821495.1 uncultured Chthonomonas sp.
AACGCTAGGCAACCACGACCACTGGCTAGACGCGCCCGGCGTTCGCAAGGAGCTGAACAGGCATACCCCCATCCATATCATTGAGAATGAAGCCATCACAGTGGAGCGGGGCGGGCAGGGGTTAGCGATTGGCGGCGTGGGCGATTTATGGTGCGGCGTGGTGGATGTTCCCAAAGCCTTCGCCAAAATTCCGCCCGATATGGCGCGTATTCTCGTTTCGCATAACCCCGACCTTGCGGAAGACCTACGCGACCCTGTACGGGTTGACCTACAACTTTCTGGACATATGCACGGAGGACAAATCTACATTCCCGGCTATGGCGGTCTGCTACACCCTAGTAAATACGGTAAGAAGTTCTGCCAAGGGCTAGTGCAGGGCAAGGCGCACCGCGTCTACGTGACGCGAGGGCTACATAGCACAGGGCGCATTCGCTTCAACTGCCCTCCGGCTGTCTCGATTATTACGCTTAGATGCACGCCATGAGCCTATTAAAAAAACGGTCATGGCGCAATCTCTTTTAGAACGATTTACGCTCTCTTCAAATCTCTACCCTCATTAATGTTGCAAGAAAGGCTCTTGCTGGCGAAAGACGCGGAGAGAACGTATAAGGAGTCGACATGGAATCTCTCAGCTCTTTAGGACTGGGAACTGTTTTCTTGCTTGTTGTCTGTCTGATTATCGCTCTCGGATTTGAGTTTGTAAACGGCTTTCACGATACGGCGAATGCAGTGGCTACCGTCATCTACACAAAGTCGCTACGCCCTCATGTCGCCGTCGTATGGTCTGGCTTGATGAACTTTCTAGGGGTCATTCTGGGCGGAACCGCAGTCGCCTTCAGCATCGTACACCTGCTACCCGTCGACCTTATCATCAATATCGGAGCCACCTCCGGCATCCTGATGATATTCTCGCTCCTCGTGACCGCCGTTCTCTGGAATGTGGCGACGTGGTACTTTGGCATACCCTCCTCTAGCTCCCACACGCTCATCGGCTCGATACTCGGCGTGGGGCTTATGAGTTCGCTCTTCGCAGGGCATATAGGTAGCGGAGTCAACTGGGCGAAGGCGCAACAAATCGGACTGTCTTTGCTAATATCTCCGCTCATAGGTTTCTGTTGCGCGGGGCTGTTGCTTCTCATTGCAAAGGCGTTTATCAAGGACAAAAAACTGTATGGGCTCCCGTAGACAACGCCCCTCCCCCCTTCTGGATACGGGCTATCCTCTGCCTCACCTGCACGGGGGTCAGTTTCGCGCACGGCTCGAACGATGGTCAAAAGGGAATGGGTCTTATAATGCTGATACTCATCGGCATTATGCCCAGTCAGTACGCCCTGAACCCCGCCCTGAAAGCGGATACGCTGAACAAAACGGTGGTATCGCTTCAGAAAATGGAGACCCTTCTACACAAATACCCGGATGTGCAGACCGGCAAGTGGGCGAACCTTCCTATAGAGTTGGCGCAGATACGCTCGACTCTTGCGGGACAGACTAGCCTCTCCGGTATAAGCCCGGACTTGCGGAAACTACTGCGCGCGGACATATTGAAAGCCGACGAACTGCTAGGTAAACTGGACAAATCGGGAGAGTTTCACCTCGGTAAAGCGGATAAGGAGACGATTAAGCAGGCGCGAAAGCAGATAATGGGAATGGTGGACTTTGTAGCCCTCTGGGTGGTTATCGCTGTAGCGCTCGCTTTAGGGCTTGGAACGATGATTGGCTGGAAGCGTATAGCGACAACTATTGGCGAACACATCGGCAAAACGCACATGACCTACGCGCAGGGCGCATCGGCGGAGTTGGTAGCGATGTTGACCATCGCCTCAGCCGACCTCATTGGGCTTCCTGTCAGCACTACGCACGTCCTCTCTTCCGGGGTAGCCGGTACGATGGTGACAAACCGCTCTGGGCTACAGCTCAAAACCGTGCGGAACATCCTGCTGGCGTGGGTGTTGACGCTGCCTGTCACCATAGCGGTCTCCGCTCTACTTTTTTACTTGACGGTGGGCGGCTCGTTGAAGACTGCATCCCTGACTCCGCCCGCCCCTGTCGTCAAGTTAGTAAAACCTTAGTTCCTCTCCAAAAAGTCGGGATGGGTTTATGCGGC
>CAIJLM010000650.1 GCA_903821495.1 uncultured Chthonomonas sp.
CAAAAGATAAAGGAGCTTGTCGGCAAGAATGGAAGTTATGGACGAACGGTTCTGGAGAATAAGCCGCCTCCTAACGTGCCTGACGTATATTGGTCGATACCCATTCCACTGTAGAGTTTTCTCGCGCAAAAGCGCCCTCTCCCGATTTCGGGAGAGGGCGCTTCCTACTACTTGCGGCGCGAAGTCGAAACTCCACACGCTTTTAGTAGCGGTAGGTGTCCGGCTTGTAGGGACCTTCGACGGGAACGCCGATGTAGTCCGCCTGACGTGCGCTGAGGGTGGTCAGTTTTACGCCGATTTTCTCTAGGTGGAGGCGGGCGACCTCTTCGTCAAGGTACTTGGGTAGGGTATATACTCCTACTTCGTACCTGTCCTTGTTCTTCCACAGGTCGAGTTGCGCCAGAGTCTGATTGGCGAAACTGTTCGACATAACGAAACTGGGGTGTCCCGTCGCGCAACCGAGGTTGACGAGGCGCCCCTCCGCCAGCAGGAAGACGCTGTGACCATCTGGGAAGGTGTACATATCCACCTGCGGCTTAATGTTCGTGCGAATCGCGCCGGAGTTGTTGAGGCGGTCTACCTGAATCTCGTTGTCGAAATGCCCGATGTTGCAGACAATCGCCTGGTCTTTCATCTTTTCGATGTGTTCCAGCGCGATGATGTCCACGTTGCCCGTACAGGTGACGTAGATGTCGCCTAAGCCGAGCGTATCCTCTAGCGTAGTCACCTGATACCCCTCCATCGCCGCCTGTAGAGCGTTGATGGGGTCTATCTCCGTCACAATGACACGCGCTCCCATGCCGCGTAGCGACTGCGCCGAGCCTTTGCCCACGTCGCCATAGCCGCAGATAACGGCAACCTTGCCCGCCATCATTACGTCGGTGGCGCGTTTGATGCCGTCAGCGAGAGATTCACGGCAACCGTACAGGTTGTCAAACTTGGATTTTGTAACCGAGTCGTTTACGTTGATAGCGGGAATGAGTAGCGAACCCGTCTCCTGCATCTTGTAGAGGCGGTGTACGCCCGTTGTGGTCTCTTCCGAAACTCCGCGCCATTCGGATACAAGGTCGCGCCATTTACGAGGGTTCTCCGCGTAGACCTCTATGAGCAGGTTTTTGATGACCGACTCCTCATGGCTCTCGGATGGCGTGTTCACCCAGTCGCTTCCGTTTTCGAGTTCGTAGCCCTTGTGGATAAGCAGGGTCGCATCGCCGCCATCGTCTACGATGAGTTGAGGTCCCTTGCCTTCGGGGAAGTTTATCGCCTGATAGGTACACCACCAGTACTCTTCGAGGGTCTCGCCTTTCCATGCAAAGACGGGTACGCCCGACACCGCGATAGCGGCGGCGGCGTGGTCTTGCGTCGAGAAGATGTTGCAACTCACCCAGCGCACAGTAGCGCCGAGCGCGGTCAGCGTCTCGATAAGAACGGCGGTCTGGATAGTCATGTGCAGAGAACCCATAATGCGAACTCCCGCAAGGGGCTTCTCTGCCGCGTATTTGTTGCGAATCGCCATCAGTCCGGGCATTTCGTACTCGGCGACGGAAATCTCTTTGCGTCCCCACTCCGCCAACGTTATGTCAGCGACTTTGTAGGGGAGCGAACTCGTTTCAATCAGTGTGGAACTCATAGTTTTTCGTACCTCCATCTACTATTATAGCCTACATATCAATAAATCAATATCTATTGATATATTTTTTAATATAAATCGCGGTAACTACTCAGGCTATGCAATGCGACCTAACCCCCTAGCCCCCTTCCCGAAACGGGAAGGGGGAATAACTGCCGCTAATGCGATAACGGAGGCGGTGGAACGCTAGGCTTTTGCCCTAAACCGAGTGGCTCTATCCAACTATAACCACTTTGCGCTCTAGTCACCCCTTCCCGCACCGGGAAGGGGACGGGGGTTAGGTTCCCCCGAAGGGGGCTGAGTAGTTACACTTCGTCTAGAGGAGCAGGATGAGTCGTTACAAACGCAGGAGAGTCTTTTCCCTAGTGATGAACCTTCGCATAAGGCTCTCACTTCTCTGGGTTTAGTTCATGTTTATAAGATGGGCGAGGTTTCCCGCGCCGAACCCGTTATCTATGTTCACCACGCCGATACCTGTCGCGCACGAGTTTAGCATGGTCAGAAGCGCGGAAAGCCCGTGAAAGTTCGCGCCATACCCCACGCTTGTAGGAACCGCGATGATGGGGCGAGAGACTAATCCTCCCACTACCGAGGGCAAAGCCCCCTCCATCCCCGCCACAACTATCAGCACGTTCGCTTCGTAGAGGTCGCTCTGGTGACTGAGGAGGCGGTGTAGCCCCGCCACGCCCACATCGTAGAGGCGCGAAACCGGGCTTCCCATCTCCTGCGCGGTTATCGCCGCCTCCTCCGCTACGGGAAAGTCGGCAGTCCCCGCCGCAACCACGAGAACCGTTCCCCGCGTTTTGGGTGGCTCCACGTTGGCTGATTGCGTACCGGGAACTACCAGAATACGCGCCGCCTCATGGTAGAGCGTTCCGGGTATCGCCTCTTGAACCGCCAACGCCACTTCCGGCGTGGCGCGAGTCGCGAGTACCTTATGCGCTCGTTCTAGTAGCCTCTGCGCGATAGCGATGATATGCTCAATGCGTTTGCCGGGGCAGTAGATGACTTCGGGGAAGCCGTTGCGGAGGGCGCGATGGTGGTCTAGTTTTGCAAAGCCGAGGTCTTCAAAAGGGAGAGAGCGCAGAGAGGCGAGCGCTTCGTCAATGGAGGCATCGCCGCTCTGGACGTGTTCTAGCAGGGCGCGTATTTTTTCGACTTCCATCAGTTCCCTATCTCTGCCGCACGGCGATACCCGCGAGACGAATCACGTCCGGCTTTTGCAGGGTGTCGTTCATCTTACCAGAGCGATAGCCCTCTAGGTCGAGGGTGACGTAGAGATAGCCTAACTCTTTGAAGCGGGCGAAAATCGCGTCGCGGTGTTCCAGCACACGCGGGAAGTCGTGCAGTTCCACCTCAATACGCGCTACCGTGTCGTGGTGGCGCACTCGGAACTGCCGAAAGCCCAACTCTTTCAGAAACTTCTCGCAACCATCCAGTTGCGCCAATAGTTCCGCCGTGATATGGGTTCCGTAGGGAAAGCGGGAGGAGAGGCAGGCGAAGGAGGGCTTATCCCAGTTTGAGATACCGAGGTGGAGGGCGAGTTCGCGAACTTCGCTTTTGGTCATTCCGGCTTCGCGCAAGGGGCTACGCACACCGCGCTCCTCCGCCGCCTTCAAGCCAGGTCGGTGGTCTCCGGGGCGACCATCTTCCGCATGAGAGCCGTCGGCAATCCAGCGGACGTTGCGCTCTTCCGCGACCTGCTGGAGTTCGGAGAAGAGTTCCGTTTTGCAGTGGTAGCACCGATTAGGGGTGTTGATGGCGAAGTTTGGGTTGGCGAGTTCGTGCGTTCGGACACGGACAACGGATACGCCCATCTCCTCCGCGACAGTTAGCGCCGCGTCCACTTCGCCCTGCGGAAACGCCTCCGAGTCGCCCGTCACAGCGATAGCGTTATCGCCTAAAACGTCGTGCGCGATTTTGAGGACGAGCGTACTGTCCACTCCGCCCGAATATCCGATAACCACCTGCCCCATCTCGCGCAGTAGCTCTTGAACGAGAGCGTACTTCGTCGCGGTTTCGGGGGAGAGTTCTGTTCGTTCTGCAATCATGTCGGTTCTTACTCCGTAAACTAAATTTCTGTCCTCGCCCCGCTTAATCCAAGCCCTCTTCCGCGACCTGAATCGCTTGCCGTAGAGCGCCCGCTTTGTTCAGGCACTCCTGATACTCCGAAGCGGCGACCGAATCGGCGACGATGCCGCCCCCCGCTTGAAGAATAGCGGTGTTTCCCTCAACCATCATCGTGCGGATAGCGAGAGCCATATCCATATTACCCGTATAACTGAAATAGCCGACGGCTCCTGCATAGAAACCGCGTCGAACGCGCTCCAACTCGTCGATTATCTGCATTGCGCGAACTTTCGGCGCGCCGGAGACGGTTCCCGCGGGGAAACTAGCGCGTAGGACATCGTAGGCGGTCTTATCTTTTGCGAGTCTGCCCGTGACGTTCGAGACGATGTGCATAACGTGGGAGTAGCGTTCAATCACCATCAGTTCGTCCAGCGATACCGTGCCGAACTCGGATACCCTGCCGATGTCGTTGCGCCCAAGGTCAACGAGCATGATATGCTCGGCGCGCTCTTTTTCGTCGGCGAGAAGTTCTGTTTCCAGCGCGAGGTCTTCTTCTGGAGTTTTGCCGCGCCATCTTGTTCCGGCAATCGGGCGAACTCGCACCACTTCGTCTTCCACGGTAACGAGGATTTCGGGCGAACTGCCCACGATTTTGCGCTCGCCCAACGAAAGGTAGTACATATACGGCGAAGGGTTCACTGTGCGGAGGGCGCGATAGAGGTCGAAAATAGGCGCTTGAAACTGCACTTTAAAGCGCTGCGCCAGCACGATTTGAAAAGCGTCTCCCGCATGAATATACGCTCTACACTTCTCAACGGCTAGTTCGTACTCGTCTCGCGGGAAGCAGGCTTCAAACGTCGGCGTGTTGAGGGCGGGGTCGCGATGAAAGGCGGGGGCGGGGGGCGCGGGCGTTTTCAGGACGGAGAGAAGGGCTTCGATTTTGCTCAACGCGGAGGTGTAGGCGGCATCAGCGTTATCGGTGATGTGGGCGTTGCAGAGGACTTTTAGGCGGTGGCGCACATGGTCGAAAATGAGGATAGAGTCGGTAAAGAGGAAGCAACAGTCGTCCATTTCGAGTTCGTCGGGCTTCGTGTCTGGCAACTCCTCGAAGAATCGCACCACGTCGTAACTAAAAAAGCCCACCGCGCCTCCGGAAAACTTGGGTAGACCGGGGGTCTCTACGTACTGATAGCGGCTCATTAGGGATTGAAGGAGGGTGAGAGGGTCTTCGCCCTCTGCGAGTTGGCTCTGGGTGGTCACGCCGTTCTCGACAATCGTCACCTCCCTGCCTCTTGTCCGAAATACCAGCGCAGGGTCAATTCCCAAAAATGAGTAACGCCCGATACGCTCTCCGCCCTCCACGCTCTCTAGCAGGAAGGCGTACCCGTTCTCGCCATGCGGACTGTGCGCTACCAGCCGCTCGAAGGCGGAGACAGGAGTCAGCCTGTCCGCCAGTATCTCGCGATAGACGGGAATCAGGTTGCCCTCATGGGCGCGTTGGAGAAACTCCTCGCGATTCGGCGTAACCACCACACTGCTCACGCTCTTGTCTCCTCTCTCGTAAAACATCTCTTGAAGTTCACGCATTATACCCTATTAGGAGGGGCTACTCCGCGCTCTTCTTTGAGGGGTAGGGTTCAAGGTAGCGGCTCTTCACATAACCTCACCCAACCTCTCCTAGCCCTCACCCCCTGCCCCTTCTCCCAATTCTGGGAGAAGGGGTGAATGCACGGATGGTGGTTTGAGATTGGGAAGTTTGGCGTGTTGTTCCAAGTTTGGGACTCATGTGCATCTCTTTTCACGCTTTTTCGCGCATTTCGCGGTTAATTCCAAAAAGAGTGAACTCTTACCTACTAAAAGAGGTCTTATGTCCTTCGCCATTATAAGTCTGTTCGCCCAACTCGTCGCCCCGCCGCAGTTACGCGCCGATGCGCCTCCCGTCATACTGCACAGCGAGCGATGTAGCATATCTGTTTCGCCATCAACGCTTCGTATCACGCTAACTCCTCGCGATACCGGAGCGCCCTTCGTTCTCTCCGCCGCGCAACCCAAGCCTTCGCCCATAGCGAACCTTCTTGCGTCTGAAAACTCTCTCTCATGGGAGCTACCCGCGAAAAAAATCGCTCTCACCCTAAAATTAGAAGACGACACGCTCATCGTCAATGTCAAGGCGAAGAGCGCGGGAGAGTTCACCTTCCCTACTCTTCCGCCTCAATCCACTACAAAAGCGTATATCCTGCCCATCGGAGAGGGAGTCTACGCGCCCGCGCAAGAGCCTATCTGGCGCGAATACCTCGTAAAGCAGGGCGGAATATCCACAACAGAGGGGCTTTACTTGCCGCTCTGGGGCGTGGATACGGGGCGATACACCCTTACCTATCTCGCCACTAACCCCTTCAATAACGAAATCAACTTTCAGAGCGCTGTGGGCGGCTTAGGGCTAACCTTCACGCACCAGTTCACGCAACACTGGAAAATAAAAGAGTACGGCTTCCGCATCAGTCTCGGCTCCCCCTCCCCCATCGAACCCGCGAAACGGTATCGAGAGTGGCTAAAGAGGACGGGACAGTTCGTCTCTATGCAGGAGAAAATTCTGCGAACGCCCAACGCCGGCAAACTGCTCGGCGCGGCGCACATCTATCTTTGGGGCGACGGCATTTCAACAGAGATGATGGAGACGCTACACGCGGAGGGGTTTGGTAGGCTCTGGCTGGGCGCGGATGGTTGGAATAGACTCCGCGACAAGCCAAGCGTTATTGAGAAGGCGAAGAAGTTCGGCTACCTGATAGCGCCCTACGACTCCTATCACAGTATCCACTCGCCCGACGCGAAGCCCGACGATACGTGGGAGACGGCGCAGTTCGATAAGAGCCTGTATAAGACCGGGGCGATTACGCGATGGGATGGAACGAAGCGTGCAGGCTTCCAGAAAAAAGGCTATCTCCTCAGTCCTCTCCTCGCGCAACCTTATGTCGAGAAGCGCGTATCAAGACTGATGAAGGCGCTACCATGCAACTCGTGGTTCATAGACTGCGATGCCTTCGGAGAGGTGTTCGAGGACTACTCGCCCAAACATCCCGCCAATCAAAAGGAGGACATGGCGGCGCGGCTCAAGCGTATGGCGTGGATTCGAGATACCTACGGGTTGGTGATTGGTTCGGAGGGGGGAAGCGCCTACTCCGCCGCCACTATCCACTTCGCGCACGGCATGATGACAGGGGCGTTCGGCTTCGGAGATAGCGACCTGACGAATCCCGCCTCGCCCTACTTCTTGGGGCGCTACGCCCCAGACAAAGCCCCCGCCATCTTTTTCAAGCAGGTTCCCCTCAAGCCCTACTACTTTCCGTTTCACATCGACCCGCGCTACCGCTTGCCGCTCTTCCAAACCGTATTCCACGACTCGGTAGCGACGACGCACCACTGGTCTGCGCCCACCCTGAAATTCAAAGACCAGTTATCGAACCGCGCCCTGCTCGAAATGCTCTACAGCGTTCCCCCGCTCTACCATCTCAACCAGAAGGCGTTCGCAGAGCATAAGGCGTGGATGAGAGCGCAGTACGCTACCTTTTCGCCGCTTCACAAGCAGACGAGTCTCCTTCCCCTCTCCGATTTCGCTTGGCTAACCGACGACCATAGGGTGCAACGCACTCAGTTTGGAGACAAGGCAACGCTTATCGCGAACTTTCGCACGGAACCTTTTCTCTATAAGACGCGCTCTGTACCGGGCATGAGCCTTCTTTGGGAGAACCGAGCTACAGGGGAGAGCGGAGTGTATACTCCGTGATAACCGTCGCATTTTCTCCCAAAGCGCTACAGGCGAAACTGAACGAACCGTTCTGGCGCTTCTCAATTGACCACATAAACGAGGCTAGAATACTTCCTAAGAGCCGAATTCAGAGTGGAGAGTTTCGCTGGGCGGGGATGAGACCCTGCTTTTTCGAGGGCTTTCATCGTTGCTTACCCGCTCTTGCAGGAGCGGGCAACAACCTCATTGTGGAGCATATCATCGAAACGAGGGCGCGACAACAGCCGTGCGCCTTTTTGCAGATGGCGCGTACATTAAGCCGCCCCGAAACGCCTTCCGCCTCTACCCCTCTTTCATAATCTGTATGAGAGAGGCGGAGGCTTTGAACTGATTCGCACTCGTCTCTAACACCCAGTTCCACCCCTCTTCGTTCAAGGCGAGCCATTCCCGAACTTCGTTATTCATTACTGGCTCAAGGGCGTGAGGGGTGGCGGCGTACCCCATCTCCCATGCGATACAGTCCGCCGCGTGGACTATCCACGCCCACTCCTTATATTGGGGCTGAACATTTTCGAGGTGGTGTTCGCCTATCATTGCGCTAAGGTGTCCCGGAAAACGCCACTTCTCAGCGATTTTCTGCCCGACATAGGCATGGTCTATTCCTAGTATGAGGCGCTCTGCGGCGCTACAGCGCTTTTTTTCTCTATCCGCAAACGCCATTACGACGGCGTACTGCACCGGGAAGTGGCAGTCCAAGAAGAGAGTTCCGACATCATGAAGTAGCCCTCCAATAAACGCCTCTTCCGTTGCCGCCCGCACCTGTGACATACGTTTTTTGGCAAGCGCTTGCGCCGTCACCGCGACAGCGACGGAGTGTTCCCAAAACTTTTCGCGATTCAAGCCATACGGAATGGATTTCTTAGAAAAGGAGTTCATTGCGCCGACCCCCATAACGAGGTTCCGCACCGTATTGAACCCCAAAATCATAACAGCCTGCGTAATAGTGCTGACCTTCTTGGGCAGCCCGTAGTAGGCGGAGTTGACAATACGTAACACCTTAGAGGCTATCCCCTGGTCCATCCGAATTAGGCTATTCAGGTCTTCCGCAGAGGTGTTGGGGCTATTGATAGTCTGCATTATCTTAATAACTACCGCAGGAAGCGGCGGCAAATCAGTCAGACGCTTTTCAATCGTAAGAAGGCAGACGTTGCGGTCTACTCGAACTGTTTTTTGTTCCAATACTGGCATATTTTCAATTCCTTCTTGAGAATTTATGGCTCTGCGGAGGCGAGATGCGCCTCCATTGAAAACCGGATAAAACCGCTAGAATCTGCATATAAGCCCAATACGACCATCACCGAGGATAGTCGCTTGCGAAACGCTTTCATAGCGCCCTCCCGTTCGCCTATGAGCCAGTTCGCCAAAAGACCAACCCGATTTTCTCTCGCTCTAATACGGTGTCGCTCAAAATGTTTTCTCCCTATCAGCGAGACGGAAAAGGTTCGAGTTATTTTCGGTCTTGCAGGGGGCGAACTTTAGGCGCTGAAGCAAGAAAAAGCCTCCTGCGTGGTCTGGTCAGGAGGGAAATAGCGCGTTTCAGGTCAAACGAGGTAAACTACTCC
>CAIJLM010000651.1 GCA_903821495.1 uncultured Chthonomonas sp.
GCGAAGTATAACTACTTGACAACTTGGCGACGGAGATATCTTTCCGATTCCCTAACTGCGACCTAGAGCCATCCCAATAACGCGAAGGCTGTAGGTTCTTTTTCGCCCCACTATGGGCGGTATGCGCTCGTATGAAACTTTTTGACAGATTACGCTGTCTAGTAGATTAAGAAAGCGCTAAGACGAAGGCTTTCCTGTGTTGAAAAAAGATAGAGTGTTTGGTAGTCCCGTTGTCGCTTTTTGAGCCTAAGCAGACAACGCGCCAAAGACAAGCGACAGGCTCTCAAACTTAGTCACAGAGAGAGAAGGGAGGGCATATTGCCCGCACAAATTGAAGAAAAATTGAATCGTTTGCGGGACAAGAGCCAAAAGCAGGGGTTTTTGACGGAGCGAGAGCTAGTGGAAACTCTGCACGCTGAACCTGAACTGGACGCAAACGCTATTGAGACTATCATCGAGCAGATAGAGGAGAACGAAGAGGTTAAACTTCTTCGCAAGCCTCCGGTTGCGCTCACCGCAGAGCGTAGCGCCGCCAACGACGAGATAACTCCGGCGATGGTGGAACTCGAAGAGAGCGCTCAGGCATGGTTGCGCCGCGCAGGTAAAGTCGCGTTGCTGACCCATGAGCAAGAGATTTCACTTGCGAAGCGTATGGAGAGCCCGCGTAGCGTTCGTGACGCTGAACTCGCCAAAAACGAGCTAGTCATGTCGAACCTGCGTCTTGTCGCCTCCGTTGCGCGTCGCTATCTCGGACACGGACTTCCCATAGAAGACCTGATGCAAGAGGGCACAATTGGGCTGATTCGCGCCGTTGAGCGGTTCAACTACCGCAAGGGCTACCGTTTCAGCACCTACGCCATCTGGTGGATTCGCCGCGCTATTAGCCGCGCGATTGCAGACCAAGCGCGTCTCATTCGCCTACCTGTCCATGTCACCGACACGCTAGGACGCATCAACAAAACTCGCGGCAACCTCCGTGAGAGCCTCGGTAGAATGCCTACCCGCGCAGAGCTTGCGGCGGCGGTGCAGATGACCGAAGAGAAGTTGAGCGAACTCCTGCGCGGAGCGGTGGAGCCGATGTCGCTGGAGACTCCTATTGGCGAAGAGGGCGAAAGCCGCCTCGCAGACCTGAGACCCGCGAACGACGCGCAAAACCCCGTGGTAGAGGCTACCCGTAGCGCCCTGCGTGATGAACTCTTCATGGCTCTTGAAGACCTCACGCCCCGCGAAAAGGACGTTATCATCCTTCGCTATGGCATGGATGGCGACGAACCTCGCACGCTGGAAGAGGTAGGACGCGCCCTTGAGGTGACTCGTGAGCGTGTGCGCCAAATCGAGACCTCCGCCTTAGCGAAACTTCGCAAGCGCGGACGTAGCAGACGACTGAAAGAGATGCTCGGCTAACCCGTCGACCTCTCCCGCAACCAAAACGAGGCGCTTCCAGTAACGGAAGCGCCTCTTTTTGCTTGAGTCGCAGGAATTTCGGAGTTGGCGTGGAATCTTAACCACACGCTGTTGTAATTACTTAGGTTAGGTCGCCTGAGTAGTTACAAAGTTAATCTATTTTTTGAGAGGCTACTATGTTTAAGAAAAACTCTGCGGGAGCGTGGGTTCCCGATTTACCTAACTATGCGCTTGGCGAGGCGTTCGCCGCGGGCGTGTGGAACATCGCTACAGGCGGCAGTCGCTTCGCCCCCGCGATGCGCCCCGCGTTGGAACTGCCGGAGACCCTCGACCTGCTGAAAGGCGCGGGTTGTACGCACGTCGAATTCCACGACACGGAGGCGGAACCCGAAGACGCGGACAACATTATGGCGGCGGTGCGAAACGCGGGGCTAGAGGTCTCTATGTGTACCGCCAATCTCTTCAAGCGGGGACCCGAATTCGCAAACGGCAACTTTGGCTCTCCGGTAGCGCACACTCGCGCCGAAGCCGTTCGCCGAACCAAAAACTACATCCGCACGGGTATCGAGGTATTCGACGCGAAAGTCTACGTCTACTGGAACAGCAGTAACGGCTTCGGAGGGCCCCTCCAAGTCAACTACAAAGATGTGTATCAGAAGACCGCCGACGGTCTCAGCGAGGTAGTCGCGTGGATGCTCTCCGAATTTGGTCCCGAACGCGCCCTCCCTATCGCCATCGAACCCAAGCCTAACGAACCCGTAAACTGGGGCGTTCCCGCCGACTGCGGCGAGGCTCTGGCTATCATCGCGCTTATGCCGGAGGAGTATCGCCCGTTCGTCGGCGTGAATATCGAAACCTGCCACTCGCACATGATAGCGAAGCGCTACGCCGCCGAACTAGGGCTTGCCGCGGCGGCTGGAAAGTGTTTCTACTGCCACCTGAACGGCGGAACGGGGCTAAAGTACGACGAAGACATCGCTTTTGGAGATAACGACTTCGGCGTGGCGATTGAGACCGTGTACACCCTCCGCGAAATCGGCTATAGCAACATCGTCGGGATTGACTGCCAACCCCTGAATACGGATACCGCCGACCAGCAGTCCGCCTCGGTTGCGCGTAGCGTTCGCAACTTCCATCGCGCTCTCGAAATCTGCAACGAGCGCATTAACCCAGAAGAGTTGAACGCGCTTCGCTCCGTAGCGGACCGCGCTTCGCTATCGGATTTGTTTGCGCGAGTGACTTCGGGTAAGTAGGGATACCTAACCCCCTAGCCCCCTTCCCGAAGCGGGAAGGGGGAACAACTGCCGCTAATCGGGTAACGGGACTAGCGTTATATTCTCGCGCAGCCCGCTCCTCTTCTCCCTTGCCGAATGGCTGATTGGGGACTGTATGGGCGGGATTTTGAGATAGGGCGTAAAGCCACAAGCCCTCGCCCCCGTCCCCCCAATGCGCCCTCAATCTGTCTTGCGGACATCTTTCTCCCGATTCGGGAGAAAGACCTACCTACAAGGCTTGGCTGTATCGCGATTCGATTTTTTGAACAGAGTAGCCACATATACCCTAGTGACCGCATAGGGGAGGGATGTGCGTAGGACAGGGAGAGGTCACACAGAAAGCCGTATTTATGCAACAGATTGCTCGTATCGCTCTGGAAAACTACCGAAATCTATCTTTGAAGGAGGGGATGACTCTGCGTCC
>CAIJLM010000652.1 GCA_903821495.1 uncultured Chthonomonas sp.
AAACTTCTTGAACGGCTAGAGGGCGCGGTCAACGAAATCTACTACCATCCCGGCGCGAACCACGCCCGCCTCCTGCCCCCGGAACAACAGACAGAGGTGGTAAAGGATGTGGAGCTTCACGCCCTGCTCTCTCCGAAGGTACGTTATGCCATAGAGAGCGGAGGGTTTCAACTTGGAACCTACGCTCAGGCGGAAGCGCTCACAAAAAGCGTCGCCCGAAAGTGAACAATTCGCCCGCTCATCCGTCTGTAACCCTGAAATTATTTTAATATCGGGATAGTAGACGAAAAGGCTGGCGATGGAAAATGTAATGCACACCGACACCCTGCTCATTCAACGCGCTCAAGCAAACGATAGAACCGCCTTCAACGAGATTGTACTGCGCTACAAGAGCAGAGTGTACAACTATATAAGCCGAATGGTTCGGAACGCAGCGGACGCGGAAGACCTGACTCAGGAGACATTCGTTCGCGCCTACCTGAGCATACACTCGTTTCAGAGTCGAGCCAGCCTGAATACGTGGCTGTTTCGTATCGCCGCCAATCTCTGCGTAGATTTTAGCAGGAAGACGAAGACGCATATTCAAGCCGCTTCGCTCTCGCAGACTTACGACGATAACGATACCGAAAATCAGCGCGATGTTCCTGATGTCAGTTTCGACCCTCAGCGCGTCTTTATGAACAAAGAGTTGGCGAAAGAGTTGGATAAGGCTCTCGCTCTGCTACCAGAGAAACTGCGCTCTGTCATACTGCTCTACGATATGGAGGGTCTCTCCTACGAAGAGATTGCCGCCATTCTCAATGCGCCTTTAGGGACCGTGAAGTCCCGTATTTTCAACGCCCGCACACAACTGCGCGACACCCTCTCTCCCTATCTCAAGGGAGCCTTATAGGTAAGAAAACTATGTTCCAAACATCAAACCAAGTAGATGCGGACTGCTCGAAAACTCGCGCCGCGCTCTCAGAATATCACGATAACCTCCTCTCTGCGCGGAGGATAATAGAGGTGGAGAAGCACATTGCGGTCTGCGTGGAGTGCTTGCAGGCGAGCCGTGAAATGGAGACGATGATTACGCTACTTCGCTCTACGCCTAAGCGCGACTCCCCCGACGATTTTATGATGAAACTGCACAACCGACTCGACGCGCTGGAGCCTGTCGCCGCCTCGCCGCCCCTGCGGGTTCGCCTCCTCGATTGGCTTATGTCCGTCGGTATAGCGCTCAGAATCTATCGGCTTCATGCGGTCAGTTTTAGCCTTGCGGGGGCGTTGATGTTAAGCATATTCGTGATGCGACCGCCCCATACGATGCCAAAGCGCGTTGAAACGTCGGTAGAGGCGGAGAACCCCAGCGGACTGGCGATGTCGCTAGAGCAGAACGCAGTCAACGCGACGGAAGACCCCTTCTCCGACCCGGTAGCGAATCGCCTTGAAGTGCAGACAACTCTGGCAACGGGGGATTAGATGCCCGCTCTTTTGAAATCAACCGCGAAATAGGCGAAAAGCAGTGCAGAAAACAGCCAACTCGACAATCAAAATAGGATTACATTCACTCCTCCTCCTAGGAGCCTTGAACGTCGCGCAGGCGCAGGGCAAGCCGCGCAACCCCGCCCCCTCGCCTCTTCAAGACCCTACGCAGGTTATCCCTCTTGTGCGACGGATTCTCCGCCCTGATGCAAACTATTCAGGAGAGCAGATGACCGAACTAACGGGAAACGGCGGGCATACTTCGCGGCAGATGGTCTACGGGGACATATTCGGGCATATTCGGCGGGATTTTTTAGAACCGGAGGCGCTCAGAGGCGATGTGATGATAACAGGGCTAGACCGCTACTACTACTTTCATCAGAAGAGTAGCGTCGCCGATATCGCCGTCTGGCCCATCGGTAAAGAGAGCCACTTCAAGCGCATTGTGCAGATGGTGATGCAGAATCAGGCGACGGCGGAGAGGGTGGGGGAAGAGACAATAGCGGGGCGCGACGCGGTGATTGTCAACATTCAAAATCATCCCAACCTCGCCACAGCGCGCAGTATCAAATTTTGGATAGACAGAGAGACGGGCATCCCCCTCAAGAACGAAATCTCGAATCAGAAGGGGCTAGTTTCGCGCTCCTATTTCACCAGTATCGTGGTAGGCGCTACCGCGAACGTTCTGCCGCGTATGTTTGAGCCGGTGATTCCGCAGGGCGCGACGGTAAATCCGCTTCTGCCTCCCAAACCCCAGTACAGAACGTTAGAGGAGGCGAAAGAGCGTCTCCCTTTCCAACCCCTTATCCCATCGCAACTACCGCAAGGCTATCAGGCGACGGGGGTGTGGGTTGTCGAACCGGGGCGTAATGCGCCTCTCGGAGCCGGTATTATTATTCGCTATGGAGAGGGGGCGGAGCAGTTTACGCTCTTCCAAAAACTGATACGAGAGCTCCCTCGCAAACCCAGACCTCCGCATCCGTTTCGAGGGCGACTCAGTATTCTACACTGGTTCGATTCGACTGCGGATGGTCGTCCCCTTTCGCTAACCTATATAGGCGCTCTGCCCGCGGAGCGCCTTGAAGCGCTACGCAACTCCACGCACTAAGCCTACTCGCCCTAAAGAAGAAAGCCCTTCCCAAAAAATCTTGAATACCAACCCTCCGCCTCCCTCCAACCGCGCCGCCCTCGCGCTGATTTGTAGCGCTGTCATGCTTCTCTATTCGCTCTACTTGGGTTCGGTAGGCATACTGCTTCCCGCGCTAGGCAAGACGTTCGGGCTAGGCGCAGAGATACAGGGTCGCCTGTTTCCAGCGAGCTTTATCGGCTTCGTGGCGGCGGTTCTCGTCTGTGGCTACCTATCGGACAGAAAGGGCGCAAGGCGGTTCTGCTCTTCGGATGCGCTCTCTACTCCTTTGGGCTTATTCTGTTCGGGCTTGCGCCCACCTACCCCATTGCGCTCTTCGCCTCCTTTGCGGTGGGCGCGGGTAGCGGAGTCATGGAGGTGGTCGCAAGCGCCCTCGCCGCAGACCTCTACCCTGAGAAGCGCACTCTCTTTCTGAACGCGATTCAGGTGGTTTTTGGGGTTGGCGCGGCATTGGGTCCCTTCATTTCACGCGGACTGATGGCGCAAGGCACAGATTGGCGCGCGCTCTATCTGGGGTTAGCGGCGTTTAACAGCCTTCTATTCGTCTGCTTGCTGTTCTACAAGGTTCCCCGCTCCGCCGCCTCCGAATCGCTCCACATCTCCGCTCTCGTATCCGTGCTTCACAAGCCAGCGTTCGGGGCGTTGTGCCTGATGCAAGCCCTCTATGTAGGCGCGGAGGTCAGTTTCTTCTCATGGATGCCCACCTATTTCGATAATCATCTTATTGAGGGCGCAAAGTGGGCGGGGCTTGTGGCTACGGTATTCTGGGTCGCTATGACTACAGGTCGCCTCCTCAACTGTTGGCTTATCCACCATGTTCGCCTTATGCGCCTAACCTTCGCCAGCGCGTTGGGCGGCGCTATCTTCTCCGCTCTCGCCCTCTCCACGCGAAACCCCCTGCCTGTTATGGGGTGCGTGGCGATAGTAGGTCTCTGCTATTCGGGTATTTTTAGCCTTGTGCTATCCGAGGCGGGAGATAGGTTTACCTCTGTAGCAGGCACTGCGTTTGGGGGCGTAATGGCGATGGGAGGGCTAGGCGGCGCGATACTGCCCTGGGTGGTCGGTTTTCTATCGACGACGAAAATGGGTTGGAATGGCGCGCTGATGACCGTGCCTGCGGTACTGATAGTATTGGCGATACTTGCGAAGACTTTAGAGCGTAAGCCCGCGCAGTAGAGATACCTGTATCGCCATCTCATACCGCCCGCCTCTTTTATGCCGAGTTACGTTAAAGTCTGTATCATTCCCCTAAGCGCCAACGTCGTCAGCATCACCTCTTCCACACGCGGCTCCCTCAGACGAATGGCGGACTCCACGAAACGCCCGAACAGGCTCGCTCCAAGCCTATCAGGCAGTTCCGACAAAAGCCCATGAAGCGCCTGCATAAACCCCGCGAAATCTCCCCCCACGTATCTCTCTAGCAGGACATCGGAATCGCTCTCCGGTAGGAGGGCGCGAAACTGCTTTATCAGCTCATGCAGAGTCTTCGAGAACGCCTCCTCGCGCCCGAAGCCCTCCTGCGATAGTAGGCTATAGACAGCCTCTCCCTCGCCGAGAAGTTTGCCTATCGCTACCGCAACCTGCTTTCGGGCGACAGCCGATTCGAGGTATTGCAGGTGATTTAGGAGGGGTATTAGGCTCTCCGCATCGCCAATACGCGCCAACACATCCGCCAGAGCGGGAAGCAGAATGGGGTCGTTATTGAGAGCGGCTAGTTTTTCACGTAGAAGGGGAAGCGCTGAACTGCCGTCCATCTCCCCGATAGCCCGAAAGAGCGCCAGTAAGAGCGGGCGCGATGGGTCTGTTTGCAGTTCGATGAGGAGGCGCGGGAGCGCCAAGGAGTCGCCAATTTCGCCAAGAGCGCGGACAAAGCACTCCTTCTCCTCTGCATACTCTGTAGTTTCCAGTAGGGAGAGAAGCGCGTGCGAGACCTCCGCGCCTCCCAAATCGCCCAGCGCCTTTATAACGGCGGCGCGTTCTCGCCAATCGAGCGAATTGTCTGTATCTACCAGCAGGTTGAGCAGAGCCGCGCAGACTCGCCTGTCGCCAATGCGCCCCAGCGCGTGCGCCGCCTCCTCCACTACGCCGGAGCCGGGGTCTTGAATCGCATGAAGGAGCGCCTCCACCGCGCTCATGTCGCCAATCTCGCCAAGCGCGTGCGCGGCTTCGCTTCGCATCTCTGGGTTCGGGTCGCGAAGAGCCTGCTCTAGTTCGCTCACCGCTATCGTTGCGCCCGACGTGCCAAGCGCCTCCGTCGCCCTCAGTTTCTCCTCCACATCGCCAGAGCGTTGTAGGCGGCGAATGGACTGAAAAATACGCGGGTTGGCGCGGGTCAACTGCTGAATCACCTCGCGGGTTGTGGTAGAGCGAGCGTCGAGTACACGAGCGAGAAGGAACAGAGAACTAAAGCGCAGAGCCGAACTGACGACAAAAGTGAGGTGAAAATTGAGCCAATCGCGCCCTAGAAAGTGGACGCTCCATCCTTCCAGATTCCGCATCACGATACTGCCGACCATCGGCGCGAGTCCGCCCGTCAAGCCCGTGACCGCCGACATAGTAGCGACGTAGATAGGGGTCTTTTGGCTGGGGCTTAGGGAGATAAGCAGGTTGAACTGAGTGAGTTGCACTCCCGCCCACCACAGACCGCCCGTAAAGTTCACCATGCAGAGCAGAAAGAGCATGATATTGGGTCTGGAGGGGTTCACCATTATCCAGTACCAAGGCAGGGTCGCTGTGCCGAACGCGCCAATCGCGAGAAGGGGCTTGTTTCCAAACCTATCGGAGAGGTAGCCCCAGAGCGGCATGGAGGCGAGGCTTGCGATACTCGTCATGGTGGCGAATACCTGTAGTTGGGTGTAGTCAATGTGGAGATTTTTCACCGCGTATACCATGTAGAAGGGCGCGGCGAAGTTCTGCCCTAACCCGAATATCACATTGAAGAGCAGAAGGCGCATGAAGTTTCTGTCGGCGAAGGGCGTTTTGTAGTAGGCGATAACCCCCGCGAATCCCTGTGGCGCGTCCTCGCGGGGCGGGGCGGGATGACGGGGCGGCTCCGGTTGCCTCAGCAGACATACGAACGACGCGATACCCCCTGCGACCCCCAAGCCAAAGAGAACCCCATACCCGATATGCCCCCAACTGTGCTGTTTTGTGGTGTAATCGAGAAACTTCGCGGCGGGAAGCGCGAGAACCATTCCGACAACTCCCGCAATCATGTTTCTGCGCCCGAAATAGCGTCCGCGATGGTCGGGCGGCACGAGGTCGGACATCCACGACAGATAGGCGGGTAGCGGGATATTGAGCGCGATGTAGGAGAGCGCGAGCAGAATGAGGAAGGGGTAGAGCGCGAGTTCGCGGGGCAGGAAGAAGGGCAGTAGCAGAATAATAAGCCATAACCCGCGCCCTAGTAGCGAGAACCATGCGGTTATTGTCTTGCGGCTCTTCATACGCTCCCCAAAATACGAGGAGACTATCTGAATGAGACCCGCAAAGGTGGGTATCGCCGTCACAAGCCCCATGACAACGTTGTTCGCGCCGAGCCATAGCGCGAACCCCATGAGAAATACGCCCGTAGTAAGCGTCGCCCACACGGTGGCGAAACTCGCCTCATACGTGGCGATGCGTAGCCCGCGCAGAACTTCGAGCCTATTGAGTTCCTTCGGCGCATTGTCGTCGTTGGATTTCATCACTGTTTCCTCATAGATGTCACGTGAAAACCGTCCATCCATAAGATGGGAGCGCCTCTTAGGCGGGGGCTTTCCAATCTTCGCGCCGCACCCCTGACCCAAACGCCTACTCCGCCGCCATCGCCAATACGCGCTTTACGCAACGCGGTGTGGCGAGCGCCTCCTCCGTTTCGTAGGGGTTATCTGTTTCTTGAACAGCGAGCCGCCACGTCAGAGCGCGATACATGCCTACCACTTTCCGCGACAACGCGAAAGCCTCTTGCAGAGTCTCCAGAGGCGCGTAGTCCGTCCACTGATTCAGGTAGAGGTCTCGCAGAGCGCAAATCTCCGGCGCGGTCTCTTCGCGCTCTAAAGTGTGCGCTATCATCCGCAGAGTAGTATCTATTGTGAAGAGGGGGGGCGAAACACAGCAGTCGCCCCAGTCTATAAATCGGTACGCGCCGTCCTGCACAAAGATATTGCCATCGTGGAAGTCGCCGTGATTGATAGTATCTGGGATGCCGTATCCCGCCAACTCATCACACTGATTCGCAAGAGTAGGCAGTAAATCCTGCACGCGCCGATACTCCCCCTCTGTCAGTCCGTCAGGATGCCCGATCAACATCGCTCTCTCATCCTCAAGCAACTCCGCGAACCGCTCGGTAAGGATGCTGGAACGCCTATCCATAGCGCCTAGAACGCGCAGTTCCGCCGTCTGATACTGGAATCGCTGTTGAAAAGTAGCGTAGTTTGGCAGTAGCGCCTCCC
>CAIJLM010000653.1 GCA_903821495.1 uncultured Chthonomonas sp.
CCCCCGTTCGACACGGGAGAAAGGGAGCGACTGGTTTGAGGCTAAAAGCCTGTGCGAGTGGCTTCAAGCGAGGGGGCTTGTTGCACTCTTTTTCGCGTTTTTCGCGGACTCATCCCAAAATGGAATCCCGTTCTCAACCGAAATGAAACACACCCGTTTGTTTTTGGGTGACGATATAGGGGGCGAGAGCGTCAGAGGTATAATGAAAGTAACTCTATCTATCAAGGAGTTTGAACTATGCCGCTCGGTCAAACATCTATCACCTATCTCGGACACGCAACGCTTCTCTTGAAAACCCCAACGGGGAAGCGGATTCTTATAGACCCGTTTCTCGTAGGCAACCCCTCCTGTCCCGATGAGTGGAGGTCTTTGGAGAGCCTGCCCCCTCTGGATTTGATTCTTCTCACACACATTCACGAAGACCACTGCGCGGACATTGTGGCGGTAGCGAATTTTAGCCCGAACGCCCCTATCGTCGCTATTGTGGAGGCGTGTGTCTGGTTGAGCGGGAAGGGGCTTTCCAATCGTCTCGCCTATATGAACAAGGGCGGGACGCAGGTGGTGGAGGGTATCCGAATCACGATGACTCACGCCGACCACACGAGCAGTTTTGTGGAGGCGGACGGGCGCGTGGTCTATGGCGGGGAGCCTGCGGGGTACGTCCTTACAATGGAGGACGGCTATACTATCTACCTCTCCGGCGATACTGCGCTTTTCGGCGATATGGCGCTGATTGGCGAACTCTATCAGCCCCAACTCGCCATTCTTCCCATTGGCGACCACTTTACAATGGGTCCCCGCGAGGCGGCTTACGCCGTTAAACTGACGAGAGCCTCCGCCGTCTTGCCCGTTCACTACGCAACGTTTCCACTGCTAACGGGTACGCCGGAGGCTCTCGCAGAGCATCTTCAAGGCTCAGGAGTTACGATTCACCCGCTCAAGCCGGGCGAATCTCTCTCTCTTCAAAACTCGTAGTCTATCGCCAAAATATCCGCTCGAATAGCGTTAATATGGTCGGTTCCTACCGCCTGATGTTTGGGGTGGGGGCCATAGAGCGCCAATGCCTCTTTATCTACAAAGCGGACGTAGAGGGCGTGCGTGAAGCCCTGCGAGCGGTTCGTGAAGTTCTCGCCGGCGGTAAGCTCTAGTATGCCGGGTATCTCGCTTTTGAGGGCGCGTAGCGCGTCCATTCCGGCGTTAATAGCCTCTGGAGAGGCGGTTTCATGGAATTTGAAGAGTACGATGTGTTCGACCAAGAGAGGGGTCTCCTTTTGTAGTGTGACGCTATCGGCGAAGCCTTCGGCTATCTCCTGAACCCGTGCAAGATATGTCTACAGTTTCTTTTTAGGGTCAAGAAAATCCTCTGTCTCCAAACTATGCACAAGTTTTGGATCCATGTCAAAGGGGTTATGAAGGCAACGCCACTGTTTGTCGTCATCTTTATACCATGCGAGCAGGTAGATTCCCTCCTTTATGCGAAAAGAGGTAGCCATAAGGCGGTACGTAAACTCCGTTTTGGCGACATCCTTCGGGGTTAAACGCGCTGTCGCCTCCTCAGTAAAACTCAAATATAGTGTCCAAACCCAAACTTTGCGCGAAATCGTCACGGGCTTAAAGTCCGCCGGAGTCTCCTTTGCAATGGCTTGAAAAAGTGGCAGTTTTCTCTGTCTCGGAAGTAATTTCGCCGTGAACTTATCCCAGTTTGTATAATAGTCTACCTTGTGCGATAGCAGTTTACGCATCTCCGTGTACTTCTCTTCCTTCCATAACTGCAAGTATCGCTTTGAGAGTTGAACAACCTCTTTTTGAACCGCTGGCGAAGGAAGCGGAATAGTCTCATTTCGTTTTGCTTCGCTCATCGCCCTTTTGGATGGGGGAGTTTGTGCGATACCCGCCACGGATAGCGACGACATAACCATCAGAATCAAAAATAGAGGACGCATTTTTCCGCTCTTTCTCTCCGAAAACTTACTTTTCTCGTAACAACTCAGGCTAGGGTTTGAGATAGAGAATCTGGAAGTTAGGAGCGATTGCGCTCTACGCTCATCCCATCCTTATCCATACTACAAGGTTTCCGCTCTGACCCGCCCACCCCATCCCAACCCTTACCCCTTCACAAAGGGCAGGGCGAATGCCGAAACTGCAAGGCTTCCGCGCTCCTCAAAAGTCGGCGGAAAACGGAGCATTGCAAGTCTCCCCTTTGTGAAGGGGGAGATTTAGAGGGGGTGGCTGGGTCAGAGCGGAAATCTCCCGCCA
>CAIJLM010000654.1 GCA_903821495.1 uncultured Chthonomonas sp.
CGCCCTGCTCAACGCAGAGGTCAATCGCTGTAGCGATGTCGGGTTCGTTGCACTCCAAAAAGCCAACCTGAACTATCGGGTAGAGGTTGCGGGCGCGAACCCGCTCCACCACTCGGAACATCTCCTCGTTCGCGGTAGGGCGCGGACTCCCATGCACCAACACAAGCAGGGCTGTTTTAGACATTTTGCGCTACCTCCTCCCTCTGCTTCGCGCCCCGCGGACACGCAGTCGTCTCATACAAGGGACACTCCGGCAGGGCGCGGCAGAACGCTACCGCCTCCCCCAACGCGTCTCCCCACGCCTCTTCGCTTTTCGCGCCCTCCGCCGCCGAAATAAGCGCGTCAGCGAGGCGTTCGTCAAAGCCTATGGCGGAGGCGACAGAGAAGGAGAGCGCGGGAAACTGCCTCTCCGCCTCCGCCACCGCTCTGGGCAGGTCTACAGAAACGAACTTGCCGGGTATCAAAAAGTAGGGAGTTACGATAATACGAGTCGCGCCCCGCTCCGCGCACCGTGCAACCGCCTCTATAAAGCGCGGTTCGCTATAGTTCAGGTAGCCAATCTCGACAATGGGCGCAACCCCCGACTCGCGAAGGCGTTGCGCGTGAACGAGAAGCGACTGCCCCGCCCCGCAGAGTAGCGAACCGTGCGCGAATAGTATCACTCCCGTCACTATGTTTCGCTCTCTATCCATACGCGCCCGATGGCAGAAATCCGAGTAGGCGTTTTAGGCGCGGGTTCGCGTCTCTGTACGCCTCTTCGGGCATCTGATAGTTCATGAAGGGGTGGTACTTATGCCCGACCAGTCGCCGCGCATAGCTCACCTGCGTAATATAGCGCGTAACGTCGGTACTGTTAGGCGAGCCTCTGTGCCACACCTGATTATTGAACATGATGAGGCTCCCCGCCTTGCCGAGATTAGAGACTATCCGCTCTTCCCACTTCGTCCCCGTCATATCCGGGGGGCAACGCTGACCTATCAGGTGAGAGCGCGGGATAACCTGCATCGGTCCGTTCTCTACGGCGGTCACATCGGTTAGGTAGTAGTTCGCCGTAAAGAGGAGGACGGGCAGGCGCACATTGGTAGGCGGTTCGCCATGCGTCACAAGGTAGTGAGGCGCGTCGTCCTGATGCCACGTCGAAATACCCTGACTGCCCGGATAGACCTTAAACGAGTTGTTATGTATGACGTGTACGGTGTCTGCGATAAGCCGCTCCGCAAAGGTGACTATCGGCTCTAAGTCGAACAGGCTCAGGTTCGCCCCGCTCTTCTCGAACATACGGTGATGGAGGTGTATCGAACCGGAAGCGTCTCCCCCCTGCTCCTCCAGAGCGCGGTCGAGGTCAACCTTGAGTTGTTCGCACAGTTCGGGGGGCAGTACGTTCTCCAAAAAGAGATAGCCGTCCCTATGAAACCGCTCCACCCACTCCTCAATAGGAGCCTCTTGCGGGGGAACGTTCGCCCAGTAAAAATCGGCGCTCATGCCTAATTTATCCTTCCTAACTCTGTAAAATTGTCGATGGGTTTAATCGATCTTAGAGCGACACGCTGTCCAATTTTTGGCGAGGCTTATATCGCACTCGTCACCCACAAGACACTTGACGGGATACTCTCGATAAAGGAACTCGACGCGCCCAAATCTCCCGTCGTCTCTCGCTAAAATAGAAACTTCGCACTCGCCCGCTTTGCTTCCTGATATGCGAACTCTGCCAACCTCGCCCTGCATGGCGCTCTTCCGCGAACGTGAAAGCGATTCTGGCTCGAAACGAGGGTTCAGATAGAAAACTTCCGCTCCAGACGTGTGTAGTATTTTTGCCTTCGCGACTATCGCCGCATATACCTCTTGATTCCTGTGAAAACTAGAGACTGTTTGTGCTTGCCGCCAGTTTACCCATCGTCTTTCGCAAACGGCTTTTAGAGGCGTAAAGCCTATAAGCGTCAGGAGCGAAGCAACGATTGTTATGGCGACGGCGAACACATTTTTTACCCTGTTTTTTACTCGGACTGAAGTGTATATCTGCATTTCCGAAACCCTCCTAAGCGTCGCTTCGCTCTAGTCGCCGCCGCCATACATCACAGACAAGTGTGCAGAAAGACGCTCCGTTTTCTTCCAAAAGTCAGGTTTCTCCTCGTAGTTAAAACTCACGAACCCTGCGTCTCCATTGTCCCGCGCAATAATCTGCACAGAGGCATCGCCCTTAGCGTTAATCCACACATTTACCTTGCCTGTCATGTCCGCTCTATCGCTGGCTTGCAAGGGAGCAAGTGAGTTTGCGTCAAGGCTTTTGTTAGCGTAGAACGTCCTTGAAGTTTTATGTGGCAGACGCAACGCCTTTACTTTCGCGACAATCGCTTCGTAGCGAGGATGGTTATTGCGGAACAGCGATGGCGCGGAGAGTTGAGCGAGGACGCTACTACTCCAGGCATAGCACAGCCATAAAACCCCCAAAAGCGATAATACGGCACCCATCCTTACTAGCCCTACTTCTCTGTGGTTCAACAATTTCGTACACCTCCCCGTTAATGCGGCGGCAGAGGCTTCCACTCCGCAAACTCTCGCAAGAACGCGACCACCTCGCGGGAGGCGACTTCAAATAGTAGCTCGCCCTTCTCCGGCGTGGAGATTTCGGGATGACCGAACGCCCCCGTCACGCTCAACTGCTCGAAGGTTCGCGCCACATCTACGCGGCTAGGACGATTGAAGTCGGGAACCCAGAACGCCGAATCGAAGGGAATGTTCGTCCCCTGCGCCAACTCCATCTTCACCAGTTCTGGACGGAGGCGCAGAATCTGACTCGTCTCCATCCCGCAGGCGTGCGTCACAGATTTCGACTCAAAGCCCTCAAGGTCGGCTAACTGGTCTCCCGCTATCGTCCACCAACTGCTGAACGCTAGAAACAGGTCGTCCTTCTCCTTATGGCGGAGTTGCACATCGTAGAGCGCCATGCGTCCCGGAGTGATGTTTCCGCCGTGCGCGTTCAGCAGAAATATCTTACGGAAGCCCGCCCCCACAAGGCTCTCCAGCATACAGACCAAAACCTGCACGTACACCGCATTCGAGATGCTCACCGTACCCGGCATAGCGCGATGATGGTCGGATGCGCCCACCCACAGCGTCGGTAGAAAGAGCGCCTCGTCGCCTAACTCCTCCTCCGCCCTTCGCGCAATCTCCATTCCAATCATCGTATCGGTAAGCATAGGCATATGATGCCCATGCTGTTCCAGCGAACCTAGCGGCACGACGACCACTTTATCGGTTAGGGCGGGAATCTCCGTCCATATTCGTTCTCCCAGTTTCATCTGTTACGCTCTCCTATTTCTGTGGTTGATAGGCAAGTTTCGAGAGTTCTCGATAGCCGATAAGTTTCACGCCCTGCGCCTCAATAAATTCGCGAGTTTTCGGGTCGGTCATTATCTGGTACTCGAAATAGCGTCGTTGCCAGCTATGCGAAATGTGCTGTATCTCATCGTCATTAAGCGCAAGGTGTACGATAATCTCGGTGACTCCCGGCTTGAGGTTCCGAATAATACGATAGATGTCGTCGCGCCGCTCTTCCAGCGTCTTGCCCTCAATATCCTCATGGAGCATATCAAGCAAGACATACCCTTGCGCTCGTAGTCCCTCGCTAATTTTCGCCGCGTCGTACCCCAACTGCTTACCCATTTCGATACGGGCGGGGGTAGGCTCAAGCATCATGGGCAGTATACCGAACTCCTTCGCCACTTTTGCATACGAGCCGATAAACTTCCCCGTGAAAAGCGTCCCCATGTGCGAATCTACGTGCGTGGGAACAATCCCGAACTGCTTCGCTCGTTTTATCTGCGCCCGGATCTCCATCTCCACCTCTTTTGTGGAGGCTTTCTCGACAGTCTCTTCTACCGTAGCGTGAATGAAGCCCTCCTTATCCAGTAAACCCGGAACGTCGGAAATAGAGGCGACAGGTCTCCAACGGTACTTCTCCCACTCGCTCGTCAGAGTGAGGTGAAGCCCGAAGTCGGCTTTGGGGTGTTGTACGCAGTACTCTGCAATCTCCGGCATCCAAGGGCAGGGAACCATGATACTCGCGCTAGAGACCACTCCCCTCTCCATAGCCTGAATCGTAGCCATATTCACCGAGTGGCACATCCCCACATCGTCGGCGTGAATAATAAGCAGTCTATCAGTGGCTCTATAGCCTAGCCGCTCTACAAGCGGCTTCTCCGCCTTGATTTCTCCGGTATTGGCGAGAACCGCCACACACGAAAGCAATGCGCTCAAAATTGAGAACACTGTGCGTCCCATCCTTTCGCGAGGCGAACCGCAGTAACGGTTTTCTCGCCTCTCTTAAAACTACTCTTCCCCTGTCACAAAAGACCCTGAAATCGGGTATCTTCTACTACAACAGAGCGAGATGATAATACTGTTTTGGACGCAGACAGTCGCTTTTCCTGCCCCGCCTGTCGATATTCGCTGTTAGGAGATGCAAAGAGGTGTCCTCAGACAAAATGCGGGTCATACTGGTCATGTTTTTCGCTGTGCTGGCGGTCTCCGTAGGCGAGGCGCTCCTTGCCAAAGGTATGAAACTCACGAATCAGGTGACGGGCGGATGGCAAGACCAACTGCGCGGCGTAATGACCCCGCAGGTCATCGGAGGCACGGCTCTCATGGCGAGTTACTTCGGACTCTATATGCTCGCGCTCAAGTGGGCTGACCTCAGTTTCGTGCTTCCCCTCACCGCTCTCTCCTACCTGCTGGGCGCTATTCTCTCGAAATACTATCTCGGCGAAAAAGTGACCTCCATCCGCTGGATGGGCGCGATAATCATCACGCTCGGCGTAATAGTCGTCGGGTTTGGAGAGAGACAAAGCCTGCCTAAGCCATGAATGCGCTCCTACTGCTAACAACTTTGAGTCTCGTCGCTTATGTCGTCTATGCGCTCATCGCCCTTGTCGCCGCATGGAGTTGGTCACGCGCAAAACACCCTATCGTCCCAGACTGGACTCCCGCAGTCACGCTCCTAAAGCCTCTGCGCGGAGTTGATGCGGAGGCGTACAACAACTTCCTCAGTTTCTGCAATCAAGACTACCCCCCCGAACGCTACCAGATTATTTTTAGCGCCCTTAGC
The DNA here is from genome assembly GCA_903821495.1 of uncultured Chthonomonas sp. Lineage (GTDB taxonomy): Bacteria > Armatimonadota > Chthonomonadetes > Chthonomonadales > Chthonomonadaceae > CAIJLM01. Next base: position 5,105 of record CAIJLM010000654.1, read on the forward strand.
GCAGACGACCCTGCGCTGGAAGTCGCCCGTCGCCTACAGAAAGAGTTTCCCAACCTAGATATTCAGATTGTTTCAGGAGAAGCCGCCCTGAACGGCTTCAACCGAAAAGTCTGCAATATGGCGCAGGCGCTCCCCTACGCAAAACACGAGACGCTGATTCTTTGTGATAGCGATATGCGAGTCACGCCCGACTACCTGCGTCGCGTCGTCGCGCCTCTACGAACGGGCGTTAGCCTCGTCACCTGCCCCTATCGTGGAGAAAAGCCGCAAAGCCTCGCCTCCGTGTGGGAAGCCCTCGGCATTGGCGCAGACTTCATACCCAGCGCCCTGACTAGCCGCCTTCTGGAGGGCGTGGGGTTCGCGTTCGGCTCCACTATCGTTCTAACAAAAACGACGCTCGCGGAACTGGGCGGCTTTGAGGCGATGAAAGACCATCTCGCCGACGACTTCTTCTTGGGGAGCGGAGTGCAGAAACTAGGGAAGAAGACGACGCTTTCAGACTATGTAGTGCAGAGCGTTCTGGGGCGTATCGCATTCTCGGATATGTGGGCGCGGCGCTTGCGGTGGGCGCGAACCTTGCGCTACTGCCGCCCCATCGGGTACTTAGGCTCCTATGTGACGCACGGCTTCGCTCTCGCAACCCTCTATCTCGCTCTCACAGGCTTTTCACCACTAGGGTGGAAGGTGTTCGGGGCGATTCTGATATTCCGCCTCCTCTCCGTAAGCCTAACCGCCCGCCTCTGGACGAAAGACCCCAATCCCCCCCGCTATCTGCTTCTGACACCCCTCAGCGACCTGCTCAGTTTCGCTATCTTCGCTCTCAGTTTCTTAGGCAATGGGCTGGAGTGGCGCGGAGAGCGATTCAAGGTGGAGCGAGGCGGTAAGCTGACCCCTGCGTTAGCGAGAGACAAGACCGGGAAATAGGCAAAAGTTCAAGTAAGAGTCCGCTCTTTTGGGAATTTTCACATAACCTCGCCTAGCCCTCAACCCCTGCCCCTTCTCCCAATTCTGGGAGAAGGGGTGAATGCCACAGATGGTGGTTTGAGGTTGGAAGCCTGTGCGATTGGTTCCAAGCGCGGGGCTTTTTCGCATCTATTTTCGCGGCTTTTCGCGTTTTTCGCGGACTCATTGCATTGTGCATTGAGTGTTTCGCGGTTAATTCCCAAAAGAGTGAACTCTTACGAGTTCAACGCCCCCTTGACAAATCTCTAGTTACATTTTATAATGAGATGTTCGCCCCCCTTCTGAAATACTAACTAAGCGTGTGGTAGTCCCCCTTCCTAAAATGACCGCACAGGAACCGTGACAAAAACCCGATGCCCATCTCTCCGAAAACACAACTACGCCGACTCGTAATGGGGCGAACGTACCTGTTTGCGCCGTTGCTTGCGCTCGGCAATCTCGTGCAACCGCCAACCGTTACGAACGAGAAAACCCTCTGGGAAGTCCTTGCAGAGGTTCCCGCGCAAGCGCCCCAAACCGGAGAGAGCGCGCAAGCCGTAGCCCCCCGCCAACGCTTGGGGCCCGTTCCCGGCTTCACCCTACTCGCCCCCTTCAACCCGCAATCCGCTACAGAAGATGTCTTCGTAAAACACGCCACAAAATCCAAAGGGTTCTTTGAAGGCTTTAGCGGTTGGCTCACGCATCTTCAAAATACAACAGGGTCAAAAATAGACCTCAAAGGCGAAAGCAAGTTCACCCTAAGAGCGGACAGCGTATCAGGCAACTCCGAATCCTTCCAAAGCGACAGCTACCTCGGCAGAGGTTCCAACGGCTTCTACAACGAAACCAGTCTGGATGTAGACGCAACCTTCCTCAAAAACTTTCACTACCGCACCCTTATCAACAACAATATACTAAACAACGCGAACGACCCGAACTACAACCGCTCCCAACTCGAATACAGCACGCCCAAAACAAAAGTCCTTATCGGCGACATCAGCGCAGGGTTTCAGGGGAACTCGCTTATAAACTTCAACCGCTACCTCAGCGGCGTACAGTACACCCAAACGTGGTCTAGCAAACTCAAAACCTCGCTTCTCTACTCGCGCACACGCGCCGAAACCCGCACTATCACCATCAATGGAAACGGCTCCGCGGGTCCCTACTACGTCTATGCAGGGCAGATTGTAGACGGCTCCGCGAAAGTCCGCGTCAATAACATAGATGTAGTCATCGGAACCGACTTCACGCTCGACCAGTACACAGGCGAACTTCACTTCCTCAATGGGCGCGTCATACTCCCCTCCGACACCATCGCCGTCACCTTCGAGGCCATCGGCTACAATCAAGGAAGCGGTACTGTCTACGGGTTTCGGACAGAGTTAGTCGCCACGAAAAACGACACGCTCGGCTTCACCTACTTGGGGCAAACCTCCGACACGAACAGCGCCCTACAGACCCGCACACAGCAGTTCTACGGCTTTGGAACGCCGGGAGCCGCCTATATTCTCGATGCGCCCATAGATACCACACAGCCCATCTCGGTCAAAGTAGGAGGCATACCCCTCCAGCAGGGCATCGACTATGTGGTGGATAAGATACTCCTCAATCAAATACGTATTGCAAACGCGGTTCCCAGCACAGTTCTTATCGAAATTACCTACGTTCCTCTAAATACAAGCCCCACGCCCGGCAACCGAACCGTATACGGAATAGACAACGTGCTTCAACTAGGGAGTTTGGGAAGCCTACGGGCGGAGATGGCTACATCAGGGCTAAACCTGCAAGGAACTAACTACGGAGGAAGCGCCTTCCAAATCCGCGCCGACCTCAACCTGATTCCGCCCCGCAAGGCGCAAGAGTCAAGCAAAGAACAGGACTCTACTGCGGACAAGGAGGGCGCAAACGCTCGACCGGGCAGAGCGGACGCGGAAGGCGACGGCGGGTATTCACGCGAAAACCGTAAAAAAGAGCGCCAAGCCAAAGCGCGTATAACGGGCGAAAAATTTCAGCCCACCCTGCGAACCTCCCTCTCTCTACGAGATATTAGCCCCACATTCTCCTCGGTTCAAGCCGCCAACTTCAACCGAAACGAAACCGCCTACGATATTAGCGCCGAGTACCGCCCAAGCGAGGGGCTACGCTTCAATACGAGTTACCAGAACTCCCTGCGCCCCTCCTACGCCGCGACTAGCTCCACCGTCACGCAGATAGTAACCAATGGCTCAGACCACTACAACCAGAACACCCTCGGCGCAAGTTATGAACGCGGGAGGCTAGGAACCACCTTCAACCGGAATAGCTCCAATACAACCTTCGCTATCGGTGGAAACAGTAATAACGATGCCAACACGCTCCTTTTCAACTACAAACTGGGGCGCGTGGGGCTAGATTTTTCTCTCAACTCCTCAGATAGTAACGCCTCGACGCTCGTTGCAAACGGAACCGCCACCAGCCTCTTTCACTCCACCGCCACCAACTCAGGCTACCGCTACGGTATCAACTGGCAGACCAACTCATGGCTGAATCTCTCCGCCTCCTCCTCAACAAACGCCATCAAAAGCCTAACCGACTCTTCCAGCGCCGCTACAAGTAATATCGATACCATCGCCCGCGATAGCGAAGTCCGCGCCCGCATCACCCCCAACAAGATGTGGCGCATCAACTACGCCTTCAACCTCTCCGATACGGGAAATCTGGGCGGTAACGCGACCTCGACAGGCGCAGGAGGGGGAACGGGGCTACCCGGAACGCGCCTCTTGTCCCCGCTTCTCCCCTCTCGCGACCTTACGGCGGGCGGCGATAGCTCTGGCTCGACGCTAGGCGGAGGCTCCAACTACAATCTTGGAAACTATGGCGGCTATAGCGGCTATTTGGGAAGCGGACTCAATACCGGGTACGGCGCAAGCAGTTTTGGGGGGAAAAGTAGCTCCCACCATCTTCAAGTAGACTACCAACTCCAGAAATTCAACGCGGGGGTGAGTACGAATATAGCATCGAGCATAGGAACCTATCAGTATAATAGCGATAGGAGTAGCCTCACCTTCCTCGTAGGGTTTCAGCCCTCCAAAAAGGTGCGGTTTGATATGTCGCTTGGAACCCAAAAAATAGACTATAGCGGAACCATCGGAGGCTCATCGGGCGACACCTTCACGCTCGGCATGAGCGTACACCCTATGAGCCGATTTAATGTCTCCGTAGACTGGATGAGCGTCCGCAACGATAGCTCCATCAACTTCAACGCCCTAACAGGCGGCTCAGGGTCGACCTCCACGAACACTAGCACAAACCTCGCCTCTCTTCGCACACGCCTAGACTACAACCTTAGCGGACGCTGGACGCTCTTTACAGAGCTGATGAACTCCAACACGCAGGGGTATCTGGGCGGTAAGGAGATTCATACGCGCTTTGGAGCCGACTACGCGCTCACCCAAACCTTCCGCTTTACCTTCGGCTGGCAGACCAACAGCCGCGCCAATAGCGACCCGCAAAACGCCGCTTACGACTATCGCGTGAGTTCGGTATTGGCGGAGTTTGGCTTCAATTTCCGCTAGAGGACAGATACAGCGCCGAAAGTCGGCGCGACGTTTAGTTATCTCCGCTTGAGGTAGTTGAGTATCGTCGCCATTACGTCAGAATCGGGCATAGCGATAGTACTTTGCACTCGCTCTGGCACGCCCGTTATTTTGAGCGATTTGGGGTCGCTTGCGACTACGGGATTGCCGGGGCGAAACCCGTGCCGCTCCCATGCCAGTTTTTGAAATTCAGGGCTTTTCAATGCCGCTAACAGGCGGTCTCCATTCGGCGAGAGAACGAGTAGCGGGTGCTGTGTCCAGACCGTCGGTTTAGGATAGAGCGTACGCACATTCTTGCTGATGTAGGGCAGGTTCTGAGGCTGGTTCAAACTCACTTCCACCAACTGCGCCTCGTACCCTACTATCATGGGCTGGTCGCCAACGCTGAGAAAGTTGTTGAATATCTCATCGCTATTTCCGCTTTTGTAGCCCTGCTCTGTAAAAAACTCCTTTAGTTGAGGCAGTACGCCTGTGACTGTTCTACTCGTCGCCACCTCATTTTTATTCAGGAGATTGGCGAGTAGACCGGCAAACATAATGCCCGAATTGCTCTGAGCGGGATTTGTGGAGTAGACAGTCACTCTGCCATTCAGATTAGAGAGACCTATTGAACTCCATGTTTTACGCTGGGCGATGAGTTCTAGGAGTTTCGTCATATCGGTTATGTAGTAGATTCCCGCCTCAACCTTTACAATTCCGCGCTTGATGAACGCATCCGCCACCTCCGTCGCACAGTAGAACGCCATCGGCGAGTTGAGGATGGTTTCACGGACGCGAAGCGGCTTTGTGTACATCTGCGCCGCTACCTGACTAGAGGGCCAGAGCGCGTCTAGTCCAGACGTGTCGCTCGTAACCATGTCAATTGACCCCTGTTTTTTATAGGCGACGGTCAGATTGAAGCGCTCTTGCAGGAGTTTCTTCACCTCAATATCCTCTAAAAGCCCTACCTTTTCACTCCCTAGTTTTATATTTACCATAACCGGCGGCATTCCATTAGATGTGGCTGAAGGCGAAGTTGGCGCGGTATCAGGGCGACCTTTCAGCGCCATACTCACAACCACAATAAGAATAGCAAACCCCAGTATACCAAGACCGATGTTTCGTTCTTTCAAATTCTTACTCCTTATTCAAGGTCTGGCTCACTTCATCCAGTACCGCCTGTCGCTGGGAAAGCGTCTCCACCAGTTCAGCCAGCGCTTGCGTGTCTTTCTGCACCAAGCCAGAGTAGGCTTTCGCCAGAGTGGTAGCCGCGGACTGGAGATACCCTTCTAGGAGGGCGAGCGAGGGATTGTGGTTCGCTTCTACGCGGGCGGCTATCAGGCGAAATTTGTCTATCGCAAGCGTTACGCCCTCAAGGACGCTTATCACCTGAAAAAGGCAACTTGGAGCCTCGCTTGGATTTCCGTTAAGATAGGTGGCTATCCTCCTACCGCGTTGCATAACCTCCTCTACCACTTGAGATATTTCAGGGGGTAGCTCTTTGACCGTTATGCTTGCTAACGCTCTCTCAAGGTCGGCAATCGTAGGCTCTTTTTCTATGGCTACGCTTGGCGGCGAAGCGGATAGAAAGAGAAGGACTCCGAAGAAGACGAGAACTGCCAGCGCAATACTGAGCGAGCCGAGTTGTAGGACAAAGAACAGGAGAAGTAGCGTACTTGCCGCAACTACCCCTGCGATAGTCTGGTTGGAAAACCGCGAACGCATACCGCCAGTCCTTTCTACTCTAATTGTAGCCTTTGATTTTGCGGAATGTCGCAGGTAGGTCGCTGGTATCGGCGAAGAAGTCGCCGTTGTTCGACCACTTCACAATCTGTTGGAGTTGGTCTGCGGAGGCTTCGCCAATTTTCATCGCAAAGATAGGCGGGATGTTGGTAAACCCCTGCGCTTGGGCGACCTGTTGCAGATGCTCCATGGTATCGTTCCCTGTTCGGTTCGACTCTCCATCAGTTAGTAGAATGATGGCGGGTAGGTATGTGTCCCCGCTACCATACTGCTTTACTTTGCTTAGAGCGGTCTCTAGCGCGGTGTAGATAGCAGTGCCGCCTTGGGGCTGTTTGAGGTTGATATTTTTGAGTATCTGCATCAGTTCAGACTGCTTAGCGCCCTTAACCTCCCAAACGTTATCCACTGCGCTATTAAAGGTGATGACCACGTTTATATCTCGCTCCGAGGCTTGAAGGAAGAAGTCTCTGGCTTGCGTTTGGTCTAGCATCTGCCCCATTGCGGTTTTCAGCCTATCCACCCTCTCCCCCTCCATGCTACCCGAATAGTCGAGTACAAAGATGTTGAGGGAGGGCTTGCGGAAGGCGGTCTGATATTTGTCTATCGCCAACTTAATGGTTGCGGCATCCGGTAGGTGGCTGATGGGAAGTTTTTGGGTTGCGTGAATGCCCCAATCTGGATTAAACACGGCGGGATTAGGGTTATCTATCGTGGTTCCTAGCCCTACACGCCGCCCCATATCGAGTAGCCTACTCTGAATGGCGGGGCTGAGAAGGTAGGCTTGCAGTTCGTCGAAGAGCGCCTGCTTTTTGCTATCGCCTCTGTCTACATAGCCTAGGGGCGAGTCTGCGAAGGTGACTCCATCGGTCGGGTAGACAGCGTAGAGCGGCTCCTCCCCTTTTGCGATGAGCGCCTGATTCGTCTCTATCATCAGGCTTTCGTAGGTCGCCATGCCTCCATACGCTTTTGGGGCGTTGAGATAGGTCTTTTTTAGAAACCCTGTGCTTCCCGCGCTTCGCGTGACGGTTCCAAAGATAGACTTGATTTTCTGGGTGATTTGGGGGTTTTCCAGCATCGCGGCGGTCAAGGCGCTAGGATTGCCCGCGAAAGCGTTTAGGCAGGCTAGATAGAAACAGGCGCCTGAGTTGGATTGACTCGCTGAGGTCATCATCCAGCGCAAATCGCCGGACTGGGCTTTTGCTAGAATGTCGGTTACACGAACAGGGGTTTTTGTCCACCCCCACTGTTCGGCGAGCGACCTACGCACAGCGAAAACAACGGGGCTTTTCATAATACTCTTAGCGCGGGATATCCGGCTTGGGGTTCCGGCAAGGTCAGTCCAGATATGGCTTGCGGGCCAGACGGCATCGTAGGGAATGTCCTTTTGTTTTAGCGCGAGCATAATATCTACAGACCCTTTAGTGGTATCCATAGCGATGGTAACGCCCTTCTGGTCTGCAAACTCTTTAATAATAGGTTTAAGAGATTCGTTCTCGGAGCCTGAGAGTATGGTAAGTTCGGCAGGGGCGGAGTTGGCTTGCGGGTCGGTAGAGGCGATGGGGTTGGGCGGGGGCGGAGCGCTGTTCCCGCACCCTGCCAACGCAAAGAACAGCGTAAGGACAACGAAGAGTATGCAAAAACGAGATTTCATGGCGAACTCCTTTCGGGAGTATCGTAGGGTAGCCGACTAGCACGGCGCTCAGGGTTTCGATGTATAAGCATAGACCATAAACAGGGGCGGATGCAAGCGCGTTGCGAAATGGGTAGAGTTTAGGGTTGCGGGAATGAACCGCGAAATGGGGATGCGAAATGCGATTCTACCGCGAAAAACGC